>JBMTAX010000679.1:0-2321 GCA_049429145.1 Myxococcota bacterium | reverse complement strand
GTACGGCCTCGGCTGGATCCCGGCGGGCGGCTTCGTCGCGCTGCCGCAGATGGCACAAACTGGCGGCAAACAGCTCGCTACACAGGATGGCTGCCGGGATGGCTCGTTCGTAGTCGAGTTCGACCGGGCTTGCGTCGACCTGCAGCGGGAGCCGCGGGGCGATCGAATTACGAAGTTCTTCCGCCAGGTTTTGCGCGACAATGCTGAAGTCGACGTCGGTGAGTGATGCTTGCGCGAATAGTTGCTCGTGCACCCGAGAGATGCAGGACACGCGTGCCTGAACCTGGCGCAAAATGTCGCGGCAGGATTCTTCTTCGGTTTGGTCCCACTCGATGGCGAGCAGGCTCGACGCGAGCTGCAGGCTGTTCTTGGCCCGATGATGCAACTCGCGCTCAAGTCGCGGCACGAGGTCAGCGGCCTTCTGCCACGACGAAACCTCGACGACACAACCCTCGAAGCAGGGTGTCACACCGGTGGCTGCGGGCCACACATGGATGGCGAACCAACCCTCCCGTGTCGGCGACGTACCGACGCGTACTGGGCCGAGCTGGAGGGGGAGGCCCACGAGGTTCGACGCCTCGAGCTGAGAGATGCGGGCGCGCACCCCGTCGGCCTGACCACTCTCTATCGCGGCCAGCAGAGGGTCCAGCCATGCGACGAAGGTCGAGGACACTGCTTGAGCGTCTCCACCGGGGGCCTCCTCCGCGTGGCACGGCGCCGGTAGGGGACTGAAACGAAAAGGGCCGACTCCGCGCTCTTGGGCGGTCGCGACGGCATCAAGGATCTGAGAAGAGGGTACTATCGGGCATATCACCACATTCCCAGGAGAGCATGGTGCGCCCATGGTTCGCAACCATGGGCTCGTCGATCACGCGGTGTCCAGGTGGGTCGCCCACCCCGGCGGACCCAGGTCGAGGTGGCCCAACTCCGCGAGGGCGTGACGCCTTGCTCTTTGTTCATTGACCCACCGATAACAAAACGCGGAAGGTGGCCCGGGAGGCAAGCATGTACAACGAACTCGATGCGTTTCTCGCCTCACTCACGTCGTGTTCGCTGGGTGATACCGCTGCGCAGCGCGCGGTGACGTCGTCGCTGGCGCAGGTACGCGAACCCGTGATGTGGCTGGTCGAGGCGGCGCTCAGCCCTCGAGGGGATGAGTACGACGACGTGCTCGCGACACACGCTTCGTCCCGCCTCGGGGCAGAGATACCCCTGGTTTGGCAAGACTATCCGGTGCTCTTTGCTGCTGATGCCCATCTCGAGTACCCGGCGCCCGAGGCCTTTCGGATGTCTCCTTTTGCTCGGGACCACCTCGAGGCCATCACCCGCGCCCCTGGAGCCGCGCGGACGTTGCTCCATGACCTCGCGCGTATCCGCCACTTTGCAGTGCAGATGGCCGTCGAGACGACGCACCTCGCGTCCATGCTGCGTCCGCCGCTGCACATTCTGCAGGCTCAAGCACAGCGCCGCCTCGAGCTCGCGCTCGGCACCTTGGTCGGCAAGCGTATCCTCGAGGTAGGATGCGACGACGGGACGCTGCTCGAGGAACTTGCGGGTGCGGGAGCAGAGGTCACGGGTATCGACGTCATCTTGCGCACTCCACACCCTCGCGCTCTCGAGGCTGACATCCTGGGTCCCCTCTCGCTGCCGCCGCAAGACGGGATTGTGGCTACGGCGGTCTTCGAACACGGTTCTGGTTTCCCCGAGGGAAAGGCGCCTGCGGTCGCGGTGCTCGAGCGCTTGCGCGAACTGCTGGTGCCCGGTGGAGTCTGTGTGTTCGAGAACGTCGGCGCCCCGTTCCCATTCTCTGACAACGACGTCGCTGCCGCCGGGTTCACCCGCGTGTCACTTCCAGTGCCGAGCGCGGCGGTGCTCCCTCGCGACATCGTGGCCATCGGCGCCCGTTCCTGCGCCCTTCGCCTGGGCGCGTGAGGGGGCTCAGCTTGAATTCCACCTTGCGCTTCCCTCGTCCCTCGGGGACAAACACGTCATGGAGCCCAAGAGGAGTCTTCGCCTCGCCTTGATGCACTCGTCGATTGGGCAAGGCGCCGTGCGCCTGATGCTCGACGCTCTGCCGTCGTCGACGCCGCCGGGGCGGTGGTTCGAGCTCGACGCTGAATCCACGTCGATGTGGGAGGCTTTCCGCGGCGGCAGTCACCCGCCGGAGACCGGCCAACTTCAAGACCTCGTGATGGTGGCTCCGCAGGACTTGCGCGCGCCAAAAGAGGGGCCCGATGCGCCACCCTGCATACGCGCGGCCACTGGTCGGCTGCCGTTCCCAAGTGGGACGTGCGAAGGGCTTCTGTGGTGCTTTGGGTTCG
>JBMTAX010000678.1:0-2324 GCA_049429145.1 Myxococcota bacterium | reverse complement strand
TGGGCGCCGACGTTGTGTTCCTCCACGTACAGCCGCACACCGACGACGTCACCCGCGGCCTTTGCGAGCGACAGAACGTGCGCGTGCAGTGCTCGATACACCCCGGTGCGGCGCGCAGAGGGCACGACGTACACCGATTGAATCCACCAAAAGAGGCCACAGCGCCAGTCGCTCCACTCCGACGTGAGCATCAGCTGTCCGACGACGTCGCCCTCTCGCTCAGCGACGATGTAGACCCCGCGGCTTCGGTCCAGGAGCACCGCCGTGACGCCGCGGGCGAGCACCTCGGGATCGAGGTCACGGCCCTCGCTCTCTTGTGCCATGGCGAGGTTGAACTGGCAGAGGGTTGCGTGGTCTGCAGCGACGGCTTCGCGAATGCGTAGGGTGCCCATCCTTCTGGTCTAGCTGGTCGTGGGCGGGTGCCACCAGGGGGGCAACTCGATCTCCATGGCCCTGTGTTGCTTGCAGCCCCTATGCATGACCTAGGGCTCCTGCCGCTGCCACGGTGAGCAGGTGCTGTAAGCCACCTCACACTCCGGAAAAAGGGGGATTGGCACACGGAACCCTCGTACCTATGTCGCCCTTCATCATCTTGAAGAGGTGCCCCTGTGCCGAAGTCATATCTCTCCCTAGCCTTCGCTCTTGGCCTCGCTTCCATCGGCCACGCCGAACCCCCAGGCAGCGCCCGCTACATCGTCCAGGCCCGGCACGGAGCGTCAGCGAAGCATCTTGCGACGACGGCCGGCGGCTCGGTGGCACTCGAACTCCCCGCACACAACGCAGTCGCCGTCTGGTTGCCCGAGGCAGCGGCCAACGCCCTCGCCCGCAATCCGCAGGTGCTGCTCGTCGAGGCCGACGCCAAGCGCTACCCCTCCGCCGAGACCATGCCTTACGGCATTCCCATGGTTGAGGCGAACGCGGCAGTTTTCGCAACGAACTCCGCAAGCGCGGCAGGCGTCACGGTGTGCATCATCGACTCCGGTTACGCCATCGCGCACCCCGACCTCGCCGGGAACAGCAACGTCACGTGGTCGACAGACGCCGGTTCCGGTAACCCCACCGTCGACGGCTGTGGGCACGGCACCCACGTCGCCGGCACCGTTGCCGCTGTCGGCGGAAACGACACGGGTGTCATCGGGGTAAACCCGAGCGGTGACATCAACCTCCACATCGTGAAGGTATTCGGCACCGAAACTGAGGGTGAATGCGGCTGGTCCTACAGCTCAAGCCTCGTCGCCGCCCTCGGCAAGTGTGAAGCCGCTGGTTCGCAGATCGTGAGCATGAGCCTCGGTGGCAGCGTGAAGTCACGCTTTGAAGAGGGCGCGTTCAACGACGCCAACGCCCGCGGCGTGCTCTCCATCGCCGCCGCCGGCAACGATGGCTCGACCCGCAAGAGCTACCCCGCGTCATACAGCTCGGTCATGAGCGTTGCGGCCATCGACAGCAACAAAGTGGTCGCCGACTTCTCCCAGAAGAATGACCAAGTGGAACTCGCCGCCCCCGGTGTGGGCGTGCTCTCGACGGTGCCATGGTACAGCGAGACCAGCGTCATGGTTGGCGGGGAGGCTTACCAGGTCAACGCCATCGACGGCACAGCGTCGACGAACAGCGATGGCGTGACCGGACCCTTGGTCGCGGGCGGGCTCTGCACGGGAACCGTCGCTGACGCAGTGGGCGCGGTCGTGTTGTGTCAGCGTGGCGACATCACATTCGCCGAGAAGATTCTCAACGCCGAGGCCAGCGGTGCCGTTGGTGTGCTCATCTACAACAACGCCGAAGGCAACTTCTTCGGCACCGCGACGGACTCGGGGGTGACCATCCCTGCGCTGACCCTCTCCCTGGCCGATGGCGAAGCCCTTTTGCAGGCGGGCCTCTCAAAGGCCGCCACCCTCGTCTCCGCGTTTGACCCCAACGGTTACGGCTACGAGGCGTGGAATGGCACGTCGATGGCGACGCCTCATGTCTCCGGCGTCGCAGCTCTCATCCTCGCCAACGCACCCGCGGGCACCACCACGGCGCAGGTCCGTGCGGCGATGAACGCCACCGCCGAGGACCTCGGCGCAGCAGGCCGCGACACGTCTTACGGCTATGGCCTCGTCAAGGCTGCAGCGGCACTGCAATGTCTGCAGACCAACTGCCTCGGCGGTGGCGGTGGCGGTGGTGGCAGCGGCGGTGGCAGCGGTGGCAAAGGCGGCAAGCCTCGCTGAGTGCCCCCGTCGACGACCCGTCCAACGATTGGCTCCCCACGACGCCGGACCCTTGGGTTCGGCGTCTTTTCTTACGGAGGGAGTGCAGAGAGGTTCTGGGCGGCGACTACGACCAGG
>JBMTAX010000677.1:0-2326 GCA_049429145.1 Myxococcota bacterium | reverse complement strand
AAGACGTAGCCGACCCACCGCGTGCAGGGGAGCCCCGCGACACTCCGCCAGCTCAGGTGGTGCTCGAGGGGGCCGACGACCTGTCTGCTGGGACGGCGCCCGTCGTCGATGATTACGGTGCGGAGCTCGACGCCGCCCCCCTCGGTGATCTCAGTCTTGGACGAAACCTCTCTGACCGGCCTGTCGTCGACGTGGGTGGCTTTGCCGTGGTCAACGTACAGACGAGTTCCCTCGATCCGATGCCTCGGTTTGAGATCGGCCAGCTCACTTTGCACACCACCATGGACCTTGGGCCCCACTTCGGCGGCTTCGCCGAGGTGACGGTCAACAGCGTGCCGAGCTGGGAGGTCCGCGTCGAACGGCTGTTGTTGTATTGGGAACCGAGCGATCTGCTGAAGGTCTCCATCGGGCGCTACCACATCCCCGTGACCTGGTGGAATGCGACATTCCACCACGGCCTATGGCTCCAGACCACCATCCGCCGGCCGGCCATCGTCGGCTTCAACGACGCTTTCGTGCCGAACCATGCCGTGGGCGTGCTGGTGGATGGGCGGGTGCCAGGACTCGACTTCCTCGCACTGCGTTACCACGCGTCCATCACCGGCGGAGGCAACGACCACTTCTACACCCACGCCACCCATGGGGGAGAGAAGCCGCGCCTCGCCTACACGGGCTCGCTCTACGTCGAGCCTCCCGCGCTGCAGCACCTTCGGGTGGGGGCTGTGGCCTACTTCGATCCTGAGCGACTGCGCGCGGAGCGGGTGACGCCAGAGACCACCGTGGGGGCGCATGTGGCCTGGACCGGTGAAGAGCCCGAGTTCATCGCCGAGGTGGTGGCCGTGAACCACGAGGAACAAAACGGCGGGAGCGCGTTACTGCGCACGAGTTACGGGGGCTACGGCCAAGTGGCCTGGCGTCTCCCGTGGATGGATCACGCGTGGAAACCCTACGGCCGCTTCGATTGGATTCAGCTCGACAAGGGAGATCTAGCCCTCGACAGGGCAGAGAGCCAGCTGCTCGGGACCCTGGGGCTGCGGTTCGATCCCGTTTTGTGGCTATCGTTCAAAGTCGACGGGGCCGTCAGGCGTATCCGAGAACAAGAGCCAGAGCTCCTCGGTGCCTTTCAGATGGAGGCCGCGTGGTGACGCTCGCCCCCTGCCCTGCCCCTATGGCGAAACGCGTGCAGAGCGTGGTCGTGCGTCTCGCGCTTGTGTTCGCGCTGCTCCTGCCGCTGCCCGCCGTCGCCGAGCCGGCGAGCCCGAAAGAACCTGTGTTCGTCGTCGTTCATCAGGAGGTGCCGCTGACGTCAGTGACCTCTGGGGAACTGAAGGCGCTGCTGCTCGGCCGCCAACGGTATTGGCCGGACGGCCAGAGTGTGCAGCTCGTCATGGTCGCCGCTCCCTCGCCAGAGCGCCGTATGTTCGTGGAGCAGCTGTCGGGAATGAGCGAGATCCAGTTTCGCCAGTACTGGGTCACCCAGGTCTTCAACACGAGGGTGAAGAGCGCGCCACGTGCCGTGCCCGACCGTGGCACCGCCGTCGCTGTGGCGAGGGCTCTGCCCGGAACCCTCACCCTCGTCAGTGGGGGTCCGGTGCCGGTGGGGGTAAAGATGCTTCGCGTCGACGACCTGACCCCAAGCGACCCTGGCTACCCTTTGCGATAGCCCCTGGATGCCGCCCTTGTGTCAGACGAGAGCGGCACTGCCATTTCCAGCTATGCTGGAGGCATGTTGCGGGCGCGGTGCCGGTGGAACTCTTGGTTTGCGGTGTGGCTCCCCGTGGTGCTGCTCGGAAGCGGCTGTGGCGCAGCGGCTCTCGGGGAGCCGTGCGGTGCGGGGCAAGAATGCGGAGAAGGGATCTGCTTCGCCTTCGTTTGCCGCACGGCCTGCAACCACGACGACGACTGCCAAGCGGGGCGCTGTAGCGACGGGGTGTGCGTCGACGGCGCGCCCATGGCTGCATCCGGGGCGGACGGGGGCGTCGGCGCGACGGGCGATGAGGGTACGGGCGACGACGACGATGCTGGTGCATCGCCCATCAGCGATGACGCGGGCACCATCGACGCGGGCGCCAACGACGCGGGCACCATCGACGCGGGCACCGACGACGCGGGCGCACAGGTCCGAGCTCGCGAAGCTCGGTGCGCGCTCGTAGCTCTGACCGTCGACCTCGTACGTGAACGTGATGGTGCAGGTCGCGTCCTCCCCGGTCGGCAGGCCCACCGAGGCGCCGCCGCCCGGGACGAGGACGCCGTCCGGGTAGGGGCCGAGGTCCGCGCCGATCGCGGTCGCGGGGATGCGCAGCAGGAGACCGAAGCCGACCAGCGC
>JBMTAX010000676.1:0-2327 GCA_049429145.1 Myxococcota bacterium | reverse complement strand
CAGAGCCCTCGGCTCCCCCAGGCGAGCGAAGAGGCCGAGGTACCAGGCCGCGGCCTGGGCGGGCGCCGCGGCGAGCCACCCCACGACTGCAAGGATGATGGGCGCGGGGGACGAGAGGAGACGGTGATTCATGGAGCGGACCTCCGAAAGCAACTGATACCCTCCCGTGTCGTCGAGCGAAAGGCAGCCCTATGGATTCGAACCTCTTGGTACAGCGCATCGAGCGCCGCGCGCATGCGCTTCGGTCTACGCGTCGGTTCTTCGAGGACCGCGGGTTTCTCGAGGTGGACGCGCCTCAGCTCGTCCCCGCTACCACGACTGAGCCGCATATCGACCCATTGGCCGTGGACGTGAGGGTGCGCCTTGAGTCACCGCCCGAGCGTCGATTTCTGCACACGTCCCCGGAGCTTGCGCTCAAGCGTATCGTCGCCGCGGGACTCGATCGGGTCTATTGCCTCGGTCACGTCTTTCGCGATGGTGAGCGTGGTGAGCGGCATTTACCCGAGTTTACGCTTCTCGAATGGTATCGCCGCGGGCAGTCACTCCCCGCGCTCGTGCAAGACACGACAGAGCTCGTGCGTGATCTCTCGGTCGCGCTCTGCGGCACTACCCGATTGCAGCAGGTCGATGGTGCCATCATCGACGTGGCTCTCTCCCCAGACGTCTACAGTGTCGACGAGTTGTTTCATCGCTACGCTTCTGTGGACCTCCGCCGTGCGCTCGAAAAGATGGCGCAGGGCGACGACGAGGCGCTGGTGCGCGCGGTGCGAGAGGCTGGCCACGCGTTGCGGGAGGGAGCTGACTTCGAGGACGCCTTCTTTCACGTCATGGGCACCCGCGTCGAGCCACACATTGGCCGAGACCGACTCTGCGTGGTGGAGCGATGGCCGCGCCAGATGGCGGTGCTCGCGCGGGGGAGCGACGACGACCCGCTCTTTGCGGAGCGTTTCGAGATCTACGCAGGGGGACTCGAGCTTGCCAACGCCTTCGATGAACTCACGGATCCCACCGAGCAGCGTCGACGTTTTGCGGCAGACAACCACCTCCGAAGGGCGCTCGGCAAAGAGGCCCTGCCCATCGATGAACTCTTCCTCCGAAGTCTCGCAGACCTGCCTCCGACCGTGGGGATAGCTCTCGGGTTCGACCGCGTCCTGATGTTGCTCTTTGGCGCGGCACACATTGAGGATGTGGTACCCGTGCCTTTTCGATGATGGTGGGCGCGGTTTCACCATCGCCAGACGCCGCTGCGGTGGGGGCAGGGGTACATGCAGGGCAGGTCTCGTTTTTCGCCCTTGCGGCATCGCGAGCAGCGAGGTAGGGGATCCCCGTACTCAGTGTTCGCGGGCCTGTAGCTCAGCTGGTTAGAGCGCACGCCTGATAAGCGTGAGGTCGGGTGTTCAAGTCACCCCAGGCCCACCACACCGCGACCGCCCTGGCAGCCTCTCCGCTCCCGGGGCGTTCCTTTTTTTGGGGCGTCACCATGCGCACTGTCCTCGTCACCGGAAGCACCGACGGCATCGGTTTCGCCACCGCACGCATCCTGGCGCGTCGAGGGGCACGGGTTCTCGTTCACGGCAGAAGCCAAGCGCGTCTCGCAGAGACCATCAGCGGCCTGCAGCAGGCTGTGCCTGAGGGGCGCTTCGAGGCCTTCGAGGGCGACTTCGCGTCCTTTGCTAGCGTGCGCGCATTGGCGGGAGCGGTGCGGGAGCGCGCTCCGGACCTCGACGTGCTCGTGAACAACGCTGGGGTTTTTGCGTCAGAGAGGCAGCTGACCCAAGACGGGCACGAACTCACATGGCAGGTGAATCATCTCGCCCCTTTCTTGCTCACCCTCGAGCTATTGCCCCTGCTGCAGCAGCGACCAGCCGCACGCATCGTCAATGTCAGTTCCATCGCCCACACCCGTGGTGGCCTCTTTCTCGACGACCCCTCCTTGGGCCATCATTTCGACGGCTATCGGGCATATGCGCAATCAAAATTGGCCAACGTGCTGTTTACCCAGGAACTCGCCCGTAGATTGACCGGCACACCGGTCACTGTCACGTCCCTGCACCCCGGGGTCATCCAAACCAAGCTCCTCAGGGAAGGTTTTGGTGCCATGCAAGGCGGTAGTCTCGACGAGGGGGCCGCAACCAGCGTGAAGCTCGCCCTCGATCCTCTGCCACCTACGGCAAACGGCGGTTATTTCATCGACGGATATGAGCGAGAGCCAGCGACGAGAGACGAGGTTCTCGCTGCAAAACTCTTCGCGTGGAGTGAAGCCGCCGTTGCGGCGTCCTGATTTCTCGCCGGGTTATCGAGGGCGGCGTTATCGACGTCGAGTCATG
>JBMTAX010000675.1:0-2329 GCA_049429145.1 Myxococcota bacterium | reverse complement strand
ATCGTCGACCAACTCGAGCTTGCTAGCCAGCGTGGCGATGCCGTGAACGTACGCGGGGTCCTATCTTCCGACGAGGTCGATCTCTCCCTTTCGACGCGGGGCGACATGTGGTTTCTGCCCGCGTTCTTGCCTCGCCTGCAAGGTGCGGGTGGCCGTCTCGAGTTGGACCTGGCGCTCACCGGAAACATCGAGAAGACATCAATGCTCGGACAAGGGAGAATCGCAGGAGGCCGATTCGAACTCGACTTTCTTGACGACCCAGTCGAGGACGTGAGCGCGCGGTTATTATTTCGTGGCCCCAACGTACTCATTGAATCCATGCGTGGAACCGTCGGTTCGGCTCCAGTGAAGGGCCAGGGTTCCGTGACCTTGGACGGCGTGAGCCCCGCGTTTTATGACGTGGACCTCCAGGTACGCGACCTCCCTCTTCGCCTCCCTGCGTGGCTGCCTACGAGGTCATCAGGGCGACTGGCTATCCGCGGCGATGCAGCCCTACCAACGTTGTCGGGCGAACTCGATGTGCACGAGGCCATCTACAGAGAGGACATCAACTGGGAACGTGCTCTCCCAGACCTTCGTCGTCGTTCGGCAGAACTACAAGTGTTCGACAAGGCGAAAGAAGACCTGAAGTTCGATGTTCACCTGGTCGCCGATGGCGGCGTGAGGGTCGAGAACAATGTGTTGGACGTCGAGGCCAAAGGCGATCTGTTTCTCGTGGGAACCGATGAGCGGCCTGGACTCCGTGGAACTCTCTCGCTCCTGCGAGGCAACGCCAACTTCCGAGGCAACCGCTACCGCCTGGGAACGGGCACCATCGACTTTGTGGAGACGTATCGCATCGCCCCGGTCGTCGATCTCCGGGCAGAGACGAGCGTGAAGGGGTACGACCTCAGCGCTCGGGTGTCAGGACCCCTGAGTCGCGAGGTTCAGATTGAGCTCACCTCGCGCCCCGAGCTGACAGAGATCGATATTCTCGCGTTGCTCACCTTTGGCTTCACCCAGCAGGAGCTGCAGGAGGCCAACAACGCCAGCGCAGGTGCAGGCGCGGGTCTCGAGATGGTCGGTGCCGACACCGGTCTCAACGAGGAGGTACGTCGCATCCTCCCGAAGAGTTTCCGAGAGAAAGGCTTCGTGGCCGTCGATGAGCTGCGTCTCACAAGCGTCTTCTCCGAGCGGCAAGGCGCGAGCGTCCCAGCGGTTGCCCTCAGTGTCGAACTCAACCCAGGGTTGTTGTGGGGTCTTGCAGACCAGAGCCGCTTGCGATTGCAATCGACCTTGGTGGACACCGGGGGGTCAGGCCCAGAGCAGCGAGTCGAATGGGAAAAGCGGTTTGCCAACGACGTCCGTTTCCGTTTCGTCTGGCGTAAGCAAGACACCGGCCTTGGGGGTCAGGCGAGCCAAAACGGAGATTTCGGAGCCGACGCCTGGTACCGCTGGGAATTCTGACCCGCCGCGGGTTCTGCTATGGCGCGTCCATGCCACGGTTGACCCTCGTGCCCATGCCGGGCCATCCCTCGCTTCGTGACGTCGGACCGAGCCCTCACGTGCTCGACGTCGCGAGAGGCACGCGGGTACTCGATGCAGCGAGTGAACATGGGTTTCTGATCTCTACCCGCTGCGGCGGGGTAGCCGATTGCTTGACCTGTCAGGTCTATTTGCTCGATGACGGTCACGCAGCGAGCGGACTCAGCCCGCCCGCAGCAGACGAGTTCGCCGCGCTGCAGTCAATGAAGGCGTCCCTCCGCACACGTCTCGCCTGCCAAGCGCTCGTGCTCGACGACGTCACCGTGCTGGTGCCCGACCCACGCAGCGTGGAGGATCTATGAACACTGCGTTGCAGTCCCGACCATCCCCGACTTGGCTTGCGCTGCGTCATGCACTTTTCCGCTTTGATGCGGAGCGTATTCATCACGTGGCGATGCGTATGTTGCGGCTGTATGCCCGTGTGGCCTCGATGCCCCGCCCCAGCGACGTCGCGCGTCACCCCTCGCTGGCGCGCAACTTCTTCGGGGTTCACTTCCCGAACCCGCTCGGACTCGCTGCTGGCTTCGACAAGAACGCAGAGGTTGTGCCTGCATGGGCGGCCCTTGGCTTTGGATATGTCGAGGTGGGCACGGTGACGTGGCACCCACAGCCCGGCAATGAACGACCGCGCCTGTTCCGGCTGCCGGCAGACGGTGCGATCTTGAACCGCATGGGCTTCAATAACGACGGAGCCGACGTTGTGGCGCGGCGCCTGGAAGGCTGGCGTGCCAGCGGAAAAATCAGCGTGCCTGTGGGCGTGAACCTTGGAAAGTCGAAGGTGACCCCGAATGACGAGGCGGCGACC
>JBMTAX010000674.1:0-2331 GCA_049429145.1 Myxococcota bacterium | reverse complement strand
GCGAGCACGAACCGCCCCGCTGCTCATCCCTGGAGCATCACCAGCGCGCCGTCGATGGCATGCACGTGGGGCGCAAGCAGGTGACCGAAGAGACCGGGCAGTGCGCCGTCGATCATGAGCTCGAGGACGATAGGGTCATCGGCGCGCGGGCCGGTCATGACCTCCCTCACCTCTGCATCCTGTCGACGACGGGGGTTAGCGACGTGGTCGAGAAATAGTTTGAGGCTCCCCTGTAGATGCCCCCGCGCAATGCGCTCGCCTTCCCGCAGAGCCTTCAACACCACGGGGTCATGGGGGAGCAACTCGACGACGTCTAGCGTGTAACTCACATCGTCGAGCTGCGTGGGCTGAGCGAATTCGAAGCGAAACTGCAGCACATCTCCGGAGGCGAGGAAGACATCGCTGCCCTCGCTGCGAGGGTTCGCACGCAAATAACGCTGCCGGAACGCAGCGGCCATCTTGACCCTCATCTCCTCGTCGAGGATGCAGGTATCAAAATAGGCGTCGAACTTCTCGAGAGCTCCGCGTGCGGCACGTACCTGATCGGCCAACTGTGGGGTCGCCCTGAAAAGCGGTGCTGCATAACTGAACTCGGTCTCGATGACCGCGGGAGAACCAAAGATGGCGTGAACCAGCAGCCGATAGCTCTCGATTGAGGGAAGCACGATACCGATGGGGACCTCGGCCCGTTGAATGTGCGCGTGTGATGTTACCACGTCCGCTCCGCCTCTCTGCCACGAACGCAGGACGGATAGCAGATACCGCCTATCGACGCACGGCAGAGCTGTTTCGCGTGCGGGGAACTTCGCGGAGGTGAAGCACACAGCGAGCGATTGAGCTGTCACCGATGTCGAGGTACCCGGCGCAGATGGCAGAGCTATCGTCTTCCAACAGGCCAATGTGGGCTTTCTTATGTGCCCCGCTGATGTGTCTCTCGTGCGTCTCTACCCAGCCGTCACAGCTCCACATCAACGATCTCATGCGCCTGTCTGCTACGTCCGACGAGCGGGGGTCGGTGTGGGGACTGGATAGCCCACACGTGCTCAACCGGCGGGACTTCGCGTACGCCCTCGCTTTCACCCCTGACGCCCAGCGTCTCGCCTACGTGCACCACGTCACCGTCGACATGGAGCTCTCCGTCGAGCACATTAGCGTTGAGAATGACCGCTGGAAGCGTGCCATCAACCACCACCAGTACGACGGCGAGGACGTGGCTTTTTTACCGCCGCGGGTCGCGGGCGCGACAACGGTCGTGGTCCCGAGCAGGCAGGGCATCGCGCGGCGGTTCAGCACAGCCGATGACGAGGTGGCGACCTTCGCCTACGGCGCCCCGCTCACCCGCGTCGCGGTGAGCCCCAGTGGTTCGCTCGTAGCCCTTGGTGGCGCCGATGGTCGTGTGCTGCTCCTCGATGCAGAGCGCTGGGCCTTCGTCGGAGAAGCGCACGTTCACGAGGACGAAGTACAGGGTCTGCGCTTTCTATCCGACGACCGGCTCCTCTCGGTGAGCTTCGACGGCACTGCACGAGAGACAGGCCTCGTGCGGGGCGCACCGAAGCGCTTCAGCGCGCATACGACTCGTCTCGACGATGGAGCGAGGGCGTTTCTTGTACACCTCGATGGACAGCGGGCGGTGACTGCCGTGCGAGATGTACGGCAACCGACCACGGTGATCAGCAGTGCTGCCGTCGCGCGACTCGGACTCTCCCCCTTGCTGGAAGCGCCACCAGCGACGGTGCTTACCCCCCTCGGTCCGGAGCCACGTCCTGTGGTGGACATGGGAGAGCTGCACCTTCGTTATCTGCGGCTCGGCCCCATGCAGGCGGCAGTCTGCGACGAGTGCGTTCCCCGAGGTGCAGAGTTGGTACTTGGTGCACCGCTGCTGCAGCATGCGTCCTTTGGCGATGATCTCGCGCGTTCCATGCTGCTGGTCTCGATGAATGAGCGCGCCGAGGGGCAAGGCTCCAACGATGGGGCGTCCCCCGCCGTTGCCGGATGGATCGCGGGAGCGGTTTCTCTCGTAGAGGGGAGGCGAGTCATTCTTCCGGGACCCGGATGTGATCTCGACGTGTCGCCCATCACGGGACAGGCGGTCGTCGCCTACAGTCACGCACGAGCGATCCGCACACCAGACCTCTACGCCCAAGAAAAACGCGGGACCTTTCCACCGCGCTCCGCGGCCAGCGGCTCGATTCTTCTCGACCTTGAAACCTTTGAACTCGGGCGCAGGTACATTGGCCACGAGGGGTTCACGGTCACCGCCGCACTGTCACCGGACGGCAAGACGATAGCGACCGGCGGCTGGGACCGACGCCTCGTGGTATTTGACGTCGC
>JBMTAX010000673.1:0-2336 GCA_049429145.1 Myxococcota bacterium | reverse complement strand
GGCCTTCCTCGATAAGCCCCTTGATATTGAGGAGCTGCAGCGAGAGCTCTCCAGGCTGACCCCGAGCCCGGTGATGGCCATGGCGTGATCATCCCTGGAACGTCGTTGTCGATGCAGACGTAACGCTTGACCGCCTGGGCCCACCCCGGGTGTATGCATGTCGACGACGACGCGCCGCCCCGGAGAGCCTCGTTCTCTTTCTCGACGACGCGCTTGCCTTCTCCTCGATAGGGCGAGCGCGTCGTTTTTTTGGACCTGATGGCGTTGGTGGAGTCAAATGCCTCCAGCTGGAGCCCTGTGGCTCCAAGGAGGCTCCATGAATGACAAGGGAAGCGCTGAGCGCCTGCAGCATTTGATCGAGGCCTTGCGGCAAGCGGGTGCGCAAGATTTGGCCGAGACGCTGGGCAAGCACGTCGATGGTCGTACCCGTGGAGAAGACACGCATACACTCGCATCTTTGTGGCTCTCCTGAGCAAGGAGTGCAGGCGCGGCCGGTACCCGGGCCCGGTAGGCGGGCTCTTCAAGGGGGCGCTCAGGAGCGCCAGACGATCCAGACCAGGGACACGAGTCCGAGGACAGCCAAGATTCCGACCACCACCAGACCGTGTGCTTTGGGCGCAGGGTTCTCATGGTCCCACGCCGAGGACGGTGAAGGTGCAGCGGCCGCTGGTGCCATCGCCGGCACAGTCGCATCCGCGGGGAGGTCGGCAGGGGGCTCCTCGCGTCTCATGTATGGCACGTCCGCCCCGTTCCAATCGATAAACGTGGGCGCCTGCTCGAGAACACGGCGCGAGATGTCCCCTGGACGCAGCTCCTCCGCTGGGGACGTTTGTACGTCGAGCCGCGTCGCGTGGGCCGTTCCGTGGACACATGGGGTTCGAGGCGACGCATCGTCAGGCTTGCTGGGTGGCAAATCGACGTCGGCGAAGAGCGAGTTCGTAACTTCATTGGTGTCCTGCCTCACGCGTTCGAACGCGGTGAGGAGGCTCGCGCGTCCTTGTCCCCCATGGTGCTCTTCGAGCACGCGCTCAAGTTCCCGACAGAAGGCCCCGCAGTTTTCGAAGCGCTCGGCCGGCGCCCCCGAGAGGGCACAACCCAGCACCGCCCGGAGGATCGGTTTGAGCGAGGCCAGCGCTGGGGGGACATGGTTCCCTCGGGCGACGGTCTGCCACAACTGCGGCCCGTGCTCTTGCCCGTAGTAGCGCTCGCCCGTCAGCAACTCGTAACAGATGACGGCGGCAGAGAACTGATCGCTGCGGGCGTCGACCTCGTCCCCGCGGGCGCTCTCTGGGGCCGCATAGCCGAGCCGACCAAGAATGATACGACCCTCGTCGGTGCGGGTCTGCTTCAAAGCAAAGCGCGCCAGCCCAAAGTCGATGAGCTTTACGAGCCCATCTCGCTGCAACAAGACGTTCTGTGGTGCGACGTCACGGTGGATAATGCCGAGCGGGCGTTGCGTGACAGGGTCACCGACGTGGTGGGCGTAATCGAGCCCCCGTAAAATGTCACAGGTGATTTGGAGTGCCGCCGCTTCCTCGACGGCCCCGCCCTCCATCAGCTCGGCGACAGAGCCCCTCTCGCAATATTCCATCACGAAGAACGACAGCGCTGTTGTCTCGCCGACATCCAGCACGCGAGCTACGTGCGGATGACGGAGCAACGCCGCGACACGTACCTCATCACGAAAGCGCGACACCAACTCGGGCTCACGACCTTTGTCGTGGCGTACCGTCTTCACGACGACCAGGGTCTCAGCGTCATGCGCGGCACTGTCGCGCGCGAGATACACCTCCCCCATTCCGCCGCGTACGAGAGGCGAGACTACCTCCCACATGCAACGGCTTCCCTCGAGCTTGGTACCCGGCACAAGTCCCATCGCCGGTAGGATACGATGGACCGGGCGGTCTACACGACGAGCGACCCCGAAAAGGCGCGGACCGAAGTCGAAGTGCCGCCCCAGGGCCCCCTCGTTGGCGGGAGCGAGCAGGAGCGGCACTGCGGCCTTCCATCGTCCGCGCTGTCAGCTCAGGCCGAGGCCGAGGGCGAGCAGCAATCCGAAGGTGGAGTGCAAGAAGATGGTGTACTTGTTCGCGTTGACCAACTCGCGCTGCTCGTAGCGGGTGAAGGTCACCCACGTCGAGTACGCCACCATCGGGAGCGACAGCAGAGCTAGTGCCGCGAGCCGCGGCAACTCCCCGCTCATCACGCCAGCTGCGACGATGACGAACGGCAGCCACACGAGGAGCGCGTAGCCATAGCGGGCGACGGGACGACCCAATACCACCACGAGGTTGTTCTTGCCGACCGCTTTGTCACTCTCATAGTCGGGGAACTCG
>JBMTAX010000672.1:0-2342 GCA_049429145.1 Myxococcota bacterium | reverse complement strand
AGAGGAAGAGGACGAGGAAGACGGCGAGTCCGAAGATACGATTGACCCTGACGGCGGAGAAACCGACCCCCAGGCGTGAGCCATTCCCTGGGGCGCATACGGCCCCACATCACAACGTTCGACACTTTGCCGCAAGAACGCGCCGCCTTCGCCTAGGCGGCGCGTTTGCTTTAGGCTCTCGAGAGGGATACCGACCATGCGCGGCCGTCGAGGTCATTGGTCTCGCCGTTAGGCGGCCCGACCTCCAACGCGGTCGCGAGCACCTCCTCTGCGATCTTCTCACGGTGCTCCACCAATGCGTCGCGCAGGAGCCCGTCATCGGTGCCAAGACGCAGCGTCACCCGGTCAGTGACCTCGAGTCCGCTGTCCTTCCGTAGCTTCTGAACGCGGCTCACAACCTCTCGCATGAGGCCCTCGCGCAGCAAACTGTCGTCGAGCGTCGTGTCCAGGGCGACGGTCAGTGCCCCCTGAGACTCCAGCACGACGTCGCCGCGAGCGGTCCGCGTCACGAGGACGTCTTCCGCTGTCACCGATTCGCCGACGATGACGAGGGACCCCCCGGTCTCTAGCGTCGCCCAGTCTTTGCGCTCCAGGCCTGCAATGGCCTCCGCGGCCTCCTTCATCTTTTTTCCGAGGCGCTTGCCCAGTGTCTTGAAGTTCGCCTTGAACGAGAGATCACAGAGAGAATCGTCGTCAGCGAGCACCCGCACTGTACGAACATTCAGCTCTTCTTTGAGAAGGTCGCCATGGGCCGATAGAGCGGACCGTGCGCCGTCATCATGGGTAACGATCGTCACCTCCCCAAGGGGCTGGCGTGTCTTGAGTTTGTGCCTCTCGCGAAGCGCGCGGCCCATGCTGACCACCTGACGCGACAGGGCCATCTTCTTCTCGAGGTCGAGATCAATCTTCTCGACTTCAACGCTTGGATAGGCGCAGAGATGTACGCTGTCTTCGTCTCCGACCTGCATGCCGGGCTCGACGACCAGGTGCTGGTAGATGCGCTCGGTCACGAAGGGCATGATGGGGGCGATGATCTTGGAGAAGGTGACGAGCACCTCGTAGAGAGTGGCGTACGCCGCGTCTTTGTCTCGGCGACTGGCCTCGTCAGTTCCCGCGCGCCAGAACCTGCGTCGGGAGCGACGAATGTACCAGTTCGTCAGGTCATCGATGAAGCTGACCATGGGGGGCACGACCCGGTACAGGAAATAGCCCTCCATTTCCCGGTTCACTGTCTCTATCATTGATTGCTGGGCACTGAGAATCCATCGGTCAAGCTCCGGGCGTTCAGCCACCGCTGGCGCTCGAGCCATGCCATCACGAGGCGACCACGCATCGATATTTGCGTACTGCGTGAAGAAGGACCATGCATTGCTCAGCGGAATAAGCACGGTGCGCACGACTTCGCGTACACCGGATTCCGCGAATCGCAGCGGCTCGGCTCTCACCACCGGGGAGTCAATGAGGTAGGCGCGAAGGGCATCAGCGCCCATTTCCTTCAACAGGATCATGGGGTCGGGGTAATTGCGCTTGCTCTTCGACATCTTCGAGCCGTCCTCAGCGAGGACAAGCCCGTTAACGATGCAGTTCTTGAAGGGCGCTTTGTCGAAGAGCGCCGTCGACAGCACGAGGAGCGTATAGAACCAGCCGCGGGTCTGGTCGAGTCCCTCGGCGATGAACTCCGCAGGAAACCCCTGCTCGAAGGTGTGCTGGTGCTCAAATGGGAAATGGACCTGCGCGTAGGGCATCGAGCCGGACTCGAACCAACAATCGAAGACCTCTGGAATACGGCGCATCGTGGCGCCGCAGGTCGCGCAATTGACGACGAGGTGGTCAATGCGATGGGGATGGAGATCTGTTACCTCAACGGCAGCACGTGACGCCAATGCAGCAGCGCTCTCCATGCACTCGAGATGGGTGGGATCGGACTCGCAGCGCCACAGCGGGATAGGAGTGCCCCAGAATCGATTTCTGGAGATGGCCCAATCACGCGCATCCGCCAGCCAGTTGCCAAAGCGCTTTTGGCCTACCGCTTCCGGCACCCAGTGAATTGTCTGGTTGTGGGCGACCATGCGGGCCCGCAGCTCTTCCACCCGTACAAACCACACCGGAAACGTCTTGTAGATGAGCGGGGTGCCGCTGCGCCAGCAGTATGGGTAGGCGTGACGCAGGGTTGCCTGTTTAAAAAGCCGCTGTTGGTCCTTCAGGTGCCGGATGATGTGCCGGTCGGCTTCCTTGATGTTCATGCCTGCAAAGTCTGCGACGAGGGCGGTGAAGCGCCCCTCTTCGTCGACAGGGTCGGCTGGGGATATCCCTACTCGTTGGCAGGCCGCGAAGTCGTCTTC
>JBMTAX010000671.1:0-2343 GCA_049429145.1 Myxococcota bacterium | reverse complement strand
CCGAGCGATACTTGCCCCTCGGGGCCAAAAGTGGCTTCGTTTGTCTTACGCGCCTTACGCGCGTGGCTGAGCGACAACGGTCCTCCCTATACAGCTTCCGAAACACGTAAGTTTGGCCGCGACACAGGTCTGCTGGTCCGCACCACACCGTCGTATTCCCCGGAGTCCAACGGTATGGCCGAGGCATTTGTAAAGACATTCAAGCGGGATTACGTGTATGTGAACGACGTCACGGATGCCCCCAGCATCATCCGCAGCCTCGAATCCTATTTCGCCGATTACAACGAATATGCCCCCCACAAGGGGCTCAAGATGCTTTCCCCGCGGATGTTTCGCCGCGCAAGTCTAAGTTACACCACTTGTCCGGTTTGACGGGGCAACTCCACCGAGGCCCACCAGGCGGATGGCCGCGTGCAGGGTGAAACCCTCGTACCTTGCTGTCAGGGGCTTGTAGGGGCAATCCATAGCGGTATCCAGCGCGGCGTGCGCTCATGGCCCCAGGAGCGCCGCATAAGCATCGACACCGAGGAGCTCTGCGAGGGTGCTGGCCGCCAAGAAGTTGGAGCTGTCGTCACTGACGATCTTCCCCGGAACGGGGAGCGCACGATCGAGAGTCGGCGCCAACCAGAATCCGTTTCCTTCGCTGGTGTTGCCGATGACTCCGTTGTCGCGGACATGCAGGTCGACGACCTCAGTAGGCAAGTCGCTCACCCCGACATTCCCGACGGTGCTGAAGAGGCCCAGCGCGCTTCCGCTGCTCGCGCCCACGATGGTGAGATCGGAGGAAACTCCAGCGCGAAGGACATTGCTCCCTGCGCCTGCCACCGCGAAGGTGGCCACCGGCGTCGACGAGATCGCGTCATATCGCTGGAACGAAAGGGTCCCGCCTGCCTGAGAGACGACGACGAATGCTCCGGCGGAGTTCGGAGAGGCGAACGGGAGGATCGTTCCTTGCGGCGCTGTCGTTGAGAAGATGCTTTCCTCGCTTCCGGACTCATTCACCTGCACGAGGACCAGGGCTTCGTCGCGAAACATCGCGAGGGTGACGAGGGTGGGCGAAGCTGCGATGACCACCGGAACCGTAGCGTTGGCGGCGGAGATCTCGGTCGTCCACACGGGAGCCAGCGTGGTCGCATCGAGGGCCGAAACCGCGAACCCGAACGATTGGGACTCGACCAGCGTCCAATCCCCGCCAAGCTCCTGGTACCAACCACCATCGGTGAAGGAACGTTCCGTCAGGTCCTCTCCGAGGACGAGCTGCTCTCGCAAAGGAAGTCCGACGATGAATCGTCCGTCGGAGGTCGAATGCCAGTCTCGAAGGGAGACGTCATTGAAGTGGAAAGGCTCGTCCACCTCGCTCAAGATCTCGCCGGTCGTGGAGAGACGTCGGAATTGATCGGTCTCGACATCGCAGGACACGAGGCCGTTGCGATCGGCCGCGTACAGGCAAGGCGCTGTCCCCAGGACGGCCCGTACTGGAAGGATCGTGACGGGATCCGCGTGCAAAGAGCCGATGGCATCCCCTTCGGGACCGCCGCAGAAGCCATCCACGCGAAATTCGAGGGTGGGCGTAAAACCTCTGCCTGCCAGGGGCAGGTCATTTACAGCGACGATGTAACGAGCCTCGTTCTTATCGACAACGATCTCGCTGGTCGTGAGGTCGAAGTCACCGATCTCCTCGTCCCCTTCAAAGATCACCGCATGCGGTTGGGGGCATTCGGGAATCGGAAAGGCGAGCTCGACCTCAGAAGCGGGTATGACGTCGTCGTCACCCTCCAAATCGCCCTCCACGATGACGAAGAGCTCTTCGTTCGGCCAAAACGTGTCCCCAGACGGGCAGCCCGCGAAAGACACAACGAGGCAGGCCATGGCAGAAAGAGCAGCTTTGGGTGAGCTCAACGCACTTGTAGGCGGAATCTGAGGCCTGATCGGGCGCGAAGCGGAGGCAGCGGAGGTCTTCATGAATGCTCCAGGAGATGGGGCGTGTTGACAGACACAGTCGGCGGACGCTCAGTGATATCGCACCTGCTGCAGGGAGCGTTTCGTCAAATCATTGGACCATCTTCCCGATGACCGAAACTTCCCTGCGCATAAGAAGAACAAACGCGTTTTTCGTCAAGTGGTGGCGGTACGCTCGTCCCCGACACCCAGGCATGGAGATTCCCACCGCCCCGGGCAGAAAAAACCAAACCCCGATCGATCTCTCCGCTCCGCCGAAGGATACACCTCACCCCTTGCGCCGGCGTAAGGCCGCGCGTTCTCTCAGGTGCAAAAGTCGTAAGCAAGCTCGAGCTGTGGCTCGCGGTCTCGGTCGTGCACGGCCCGGTCTGGTTCGGGGTCCTC
>JBMTAX010000670.1:0-2344 GCA_049429145.1 Myxococcota bacterium | reverse complement strand
GCTGGTCCGCCAACTTTTGAAGGAGCTCGCTCGGCCGGGGATGCGGGTGCTTGACCCCTTTATGGGGGGGGGCACCACCCTTGTGGAGGCGAGACGACTCGGGCTGCCGGTGACGGGTGTTGACCTGAATCCGCTCTCGAGAAGGGTGGCGGAGGTGAAATGCCGCGTCACCACCCACGAGGATCGCGCCGAGTTTGTTTCCATGCTTCGGGCGGTGGGGGAGAGGAGTCATCAGCGCGTGAAGTCACGCGCGTCCGCACGAGCCCCCCTTCACGCAAGGGAGGCTGCTCTCTACGAGGGACATGTTTTGCGTGAGCTCGCGGGCCTGTGGACCGAAATCGCCGCATTGCCCGACGGAGTAGAGAAGCGCACTCTCGAAGTGCTGCTCAGCGCTATCGTAGTGAAGTTCTCTCGTCGTCGTGCTGATACCTCGGAGCGCGAGGTGCCAAAGCGCATCGGGCGGCACATTCCCACCACATTCTTCGTGCGGCGCGGCGAGGAGCTGAGCGAGAGATGGGAGCAATTTGCGGCGGACATCGTAGGTGGCGTCACCCCTGTTGATCTGTATGAAGGCGACGCACGACGGATGAATGCGGTGATCGGTACTGGGGTATTCGATCTTGTGATCACCTCGCCGCCTTACGGGGGGACCTATGATTACGTGGACCACCATGCGCTTCGCTATCCATGGCTCTCCTTGGAGGTGAGTCGATTCGATCGCTACGAGATGGGGGCACGTCGTCGGCTTTCCCATTCCAATGACGGGGTCTCTCGCTGGAACCAAGAAATGCATCAATTTCTGCGGAGCTTGCGCACGATGATGACTACGGAGGGTCGAGCCGTGCTCGTCCTCGGAGATGGTGACGTGGCAGGCACTCGGGTGGAGGCCGACGTTCAGCTGCGCGCTCTTGGTCCCGCGGTGGGGTTCGAGGTGGTCGCGGCCGTCTCGGAGGAAAAACCCGACTGGGGAGGCCGGCGCAGACGTCGAGAGCATGTCGTACTGCTCCGTACCCACTCATAACGAAACATTTCCATCCCGCTCCGCGTGTCCGAGTGGAGGTCTGAGGTATTCCTGGGCCATAAAAGATCGATATGGCGTCAACCCCGGTGCAACGGGAGCTCGTCGGCCTGGGAGCAGTTCCAAATGTCGTCGCGTCCGAGCAGTCCTCGTCGCGCCTGACCAAGGGCCCAGGTGAGATTGCGCGTGGCGTGTTGTAGGTTGCCGCGCGACCCCAGCGCAACCTTCCCACCATACAGACGCAGACGACGACAAGCGTCGCCTGCCAGATCGAGCTGGTCTGGCGCCCCGCTGATCTCGATGGCGATTCCCGCCTGCGCGGCCAGCTGAAAAACAGAGTCCTCGTGAAATGCAACGTACCTATTTATGTCCCGCAACTGACAGTGTGGATGCGCCAAAACATCGAGCTGCGGGTGTCGCAGCGCCGTGCGCAGCCGTTGGGTCTGGACCTCTGCAGGAAGATGGAGTCCACCGGAGAGCGTCGCACTCAAAACATCAAACGAGCCGAGCAGGGTAGGGTCAGGGATGAGTCTTCCATCCAAGTCGATTTCCAGCTCGACCCCTCGAAGTAGCTGAATAGGAGATTCGATGCCCACCTGTCGCCATGCGCGAACGTTGTGGACGTTCATCTTCGTCTCCATCGGGCCCTCGAAGAGAGTCACATAGCGAAGTCCAGCATTAGACAGCTCACCCAACGCGTGACGATCTGCAGTTGACTGCATGTCATTTCCACTGCTGTGGACGTGTAGGTCCCCGCGCAAGTCATCGAATTCGACGAGCTCGGGTAACGCATGTTGCGCAGCGCGCTCCACCCACACCTCCTCCTCTCGCAGTTCTGGTGGAATGAAGGGCAGGTCGAGCTTCGCGTATAACTCCTTCTCAGTGCACACCTCGATATCCGTGCCTGATAGGGTTTGAAGACCATTGCTGTGTAGGCGAAGGCCCTTTTGGGCGGCATGGGATACAAGGGCTCGGACGTGACGCGGGTGACCTGTGCGAAAGAGCAGTAGCCCTGCAAAATCACGAGCGGGGGCCACGGATAGCGTCGCCACTCTTCCGCACGGAAGCGCTATCGCAATGCGGCTTCGTGCCCGATGCAGTAGCTGTCGCGGACTCGTGTGATGGAGGAAAGCACGGATTGCTTTTAAGGGGTCATCCGTCTCGGCAACAAAATCCAGGCTGTGCACCACAGGGGATTGTCGCCGGTATTCCCCGGCAGGAATGACACGCGTACATCCTCCCTCCGTCTCAAAAGCGGACGTGACGATACGGCAGATTGCATCCGCTTCGTCAATGAGCAGAAAACCACGGCGCGCTCTTTCTTGA
>JBMTAX010000669.1:0-2345 GCA_049429145.1 Myxococcota bacterium | reverse complement strand
CACACCCGAACTCGCCACAAGCCTCGCACCCACGCCCCCGGCGCCGCCACCCCTTGGGTCCGGCAGCAGCCGCCCCCTCTCTCTCGTGGGAGGAAGCGCCGGAAAAAGCCATGCACGTCGACGCACATTCGAGCGCAGTCCTCGGTGGCCTTAGTAATGGACGGTACGGCCCAAACATGGGCGCAGGGGAGCGATTTTGGCGCATCGCATACGAGACACGCCTGCCGTGAGATGCGTGCCCTGGCATGTGACGAAGGGCAACAAATCAGCGCTGGGACAATGACGACCCAGCGAGCACTATGACGCGCGCGAAAGCACCCATTCGAGCAGCCCCACAAGCTGTTCGGTCGTCATCTCTCCCTCGGTGCGTTCAACGATGCGGCCACCTGAGAAGACCAAGAGCTCGGGCACTTTGTGCACCCGAAGTTCGTCCATGAAACCGGGTTCGGCATCGAGGTCGACTTGCAGGCATTGTACTCGAGCGGCGAGATGGGACGGCAGACCCTCGACGGCCGTGAGGAGCTGTGCGGAGGGGAGAGACGCCTTCCGCGTAAGGCAGAGGAGCAAGAGTCCCGTCGACGACAGGATGGCACGACGGCACTCGATGGCATTCACGACCCTCATCTCAGCTCCCTGCTCCCAACGACTGCAGGATCCCCTCGAGACGATTCTGCGCCGCGACGATATCAGCTCGCTTCTTCGTCGGTGGAGCGATGTCGAGATAGCCGGGCCAGTTCTCCATGTACTCCGCGGCGGGCCCACGACCTGAGGAGATGCGCACGTCGACGGCCGTAATCAACTCATTCAGCTTTGACTTATACAGCTCGCCTGCTTGTACGACACCGCTTTGGTCGGGATGTTCGAGGATGCGCACGAGCTCTGCCCCGTGCCCCTCCGAAATATCGGTCGTCGTCAATATGCCCAGCGGGGCGAGGAAGGTCGCCTGCAATCGGTCATAGGCATCGGCGAGACCATAACAATCGAGACTCCCCCCAAGAAACCCACGTTCGAGGAACTTGGAGGTCCAAGCGAGCTCATGCATGTCTTGGGTAGAGTCTTTGTCTTTCTCGTAACGATTGCCGCAGTCTTGCATCATGCCAGTCGAGTTCAGCAGGTCGAAGGCCTGGTGCTGCCAGTCGCCCTTGTCGCCAGCGAGGTCGATTTTGAAGTGGGTGCGCCGCGGATGACAGGCGTATTTGGCAACGGATTGCCAAGCGGCATCGCGGACTTCCTGCTTGATGCGGGTGAGGTCTGCGGGGTCCATGGCGTCGTTCGCTTGTTCGAGCCAGTCGAAGAGGCTGCGGGTGGTCCCCGCGCTGTCGGTCAGGTAGCGCTGCTTCAGCTCAGCGCCGTAGCAGAGCGCGATGGCGCGGTCCTCGGTGCGTGACAGGTCCAGGCCTCCGGCGCCGGTGCCGCGCCCTGGGTCGAAGAGATAATCCGCGAGGTGGTCAACCGGGATGAGAATGTCTTGCGGCTTGCCGTCGGGTCCGAGGACGGGCTGCCCGCGGACGTCGACGACGTGGTCAATGCGGCCGAGCACCTCGTGCCCCTGCACGGTGCCGCCGTGATCGCCCATCCACTGCTTGTGCTGAGGAGGCACGTGCACCTTCGCCATCCTGCGGCCATCGACCTCGATGACGTCGTCGATCTTCACAAAGATGGGGTCACCGGTGTGGCCCGCCTGCTGGCGCTTGTCGGTCCCGGACGGATGAATGTCTTTACGATCTTGCACCATCGCGCCCGGACAGAAGGATTTCGATGCGAGGAAGGTGCCCTGTTGGCCTCGGCGAAAGATGGTGTCGATGAGCGCGGGGGATCGAAGTGGCGCGGTGAAGACCTGCGCGACCTTTGGCAGGTCCCCCGACTTGAGCGCGAAATCCTCATCGGCACGGGTGATTACAGCATCGGGGAACGGCGAAAAAAGGGATTGGGGCGCTGCCCGCGACCCATCCCGCTGCAGGGCCCGCTCGGTGCGGGTCTCTTCGGGCATCAACAGCAGCAGCAGGTGGCAGAGCGCACGACGCTCCTGCTGCCCCGTGAAGCGCTGGAAAAGCGGCGGCGCATCGACGACGCCATGACCAGGAAGTGCAGCCCCCTTCAACACGAACTGCGAGGCCTCGACGAAGCTCTGGACTTGCCACAGCTTGTCCCAGCTGCGTTGGCCCGAGGAAACCTGCTCGAGGCGACCCATCACGAAGCCGTAGAGCTCTTGGAAGGCCTTGTCGTCATACAATCGCTGGATCGATGGAGCGGCGGGAGGCGCAGGGGGGCCAGGGGGCACGACGCTCAGGGCGTCAGCGAGGCCCCTCCGCACAGGCTGCGCACCGCTGGCACCAAGGGCGCTG
>JBMTAX010000668.1:0-2347 GCA_049429145.1 Myxococcota bacterium | reverse complement strand
CTCACGCGCTATCCCGGCGTCTTCGCGAGCAGGAGCAGGCTCCGCCACAAGGTCGTCACACAGGCATCGGACGACGACACCTGCGACCGACGCCACTACACGCGCAATGAGCGAAAGCCCAACTCGTCGAGCGTTGTCCGGTCGAGCTCAATGGCGATGGCGCGCACGACGCTGTCGAGCAAGGCAATCCTCAGGCCGGCCCATCATCCTCCCGGAGTGCCGGAGCCCAGGGACCGGGGGCACCGCGCCACACTTCGTGCCTCGAGGAGGGGGCAAGCCAAAGCTAGAATGCCCCACCCAGCAATGTGTGCAGCGCCTTGAAGAGCGGGGTGTTCATCAGCCACTTGAAGGGCACCGCAGCCCCGTACATGGCCGGATACCAAAGGCACGGGCAGAAGGTCCAAACCAACGAGGAGTAGACCAGTGCACGCCGGTGCACCTGCCGTCGCTCGGTACGCGCAAGGGAGCGCCCTCTGCCGCGTCGCCAAAGGACGAATGCCACGACCCCCTGCACGGCACTCAGCCAGAGGATCGTCGCGATCCCGAGGAGAACCAAAATGAAGACGAGGTCACCCGCTGTGAACCACCGTTCCGATGAGGCCACGGCAGGGTGCGCGAAGGTGAGACTGACCACGACGAGGCAGAACCCAACGAAAGCACGCATGGACACCTCTCTCAACGCCTCGCGGTCACCTGGGCGAGCAACAGACAACGCCGGAGGAGGGACCGATCCATGAGTACCGTGCGGGAGGCGAAGATGTAGCAGGAAAACCTGGCGACACCTCGGCCGGCCCCACATCCCACTCCCGCTGCGTCCAGCCAGAGGGCAGCGGGCCTTCGACTTCTACGTTGCGTGCATGGGGGACGACGCCGGGTGACACGGGTGGGCCGTCCGTGTGCCAAGCGGAATGGGTCGGAGGCGGGCGCGGATCGCAAGCAGCGGATGGCGATGTGCCCGGCTCGCCCGGGGGGTAGAGAGTGTGAGAGGCTGCTCGACGAAATCATTGGTTTGCTGGTCCTATCCGTGGAACGAGGCGCTCTTGCACCGCGCGGAACCATAAGGGCGAGGAGCGTCCGTACCCGCTCTCCACCGCGAGACCCTCGACCCTCGACAACTCCCTCGCGTTGCGTGTCACCAACACGCGCCCGGGTGCCACCGCCGTTTCAGCAATTAGGGTGCCCTGGAGTTTCCCGGTTTTTGGTGAAGACTCTTATGCGGCGAGCTGTGCCGCGTGGTGTTCGTCGAACCGCACCGGTGACACTTGGCCGTGCGCCGAGCGGAATGGTCGGAGCCGAGCGCTGAGCTCAAGGAGCAGATGGCGATGCGTCCGGCTGGCCGAGGGAATGGGCCTGTAGGATGCTCCTCGAGGAAAGCTGGGGGTTGAACTTCCTATCCGTCTCGCTTGTGGCGTGGTCGTGCGCGAAGCGGTGGGGAAAGTGGAAATGCTTGCCCACTGAAACGGTGGTGATGTCGTGAAGCGGCTTCGAACGTTGGCCACTGGCGACAGCGCGAAGCGCTGTGTCCGGAGCGAGTTTCATGCGCGCGGAGGACCTCTGCGCCAGTGGTTTGTTGGGCGGGCCGCACTCTGCGGCTATGACGTTTCCTCACGCGGCTGGAGCGCCGTTCATTCGTCTTTTGCAGCGGAGTGCAAGCACGACGCTGCCTATGAGTAGGGCTGGTGCGACCGCCACGCTGCAAATGCCCCCGATGCACACAACGATCCACATCCGACGACAATAGTCCGATGCGTTCCAGTCGTTTCCGCAGGTGGGAGTCAATGGAAACCCCCAGGACCAGGCGTATGCGCCAATGAGAAAGATGGCGATGGCAAGCAGCAGACCTGAGACTGCAAGACGGCGTGTTCGTGTATTCTGCTCCTTCACTCTTCACCGCCTCTTCTCCACCCAACGGTGAGCACGCTCGTCAGCATGGCAGCTACGCCGAAATGAGTGCAAACCGGGATGATGTGAATGATGTGAATGTGGACCAACAAGCTGCGCCGCCGCGCAAAGCCCGACCGGCGGGCGCGGCGGGCGCTGCGGCCGTTCTGTATTCGAAATGCGGCCCTCGGGCCCTGATGGCCAGCGGGCAGGTCCTGCTCGCTGAGCCGAGGGTGGTGAACAACAGTACGGACGGAAATGGCGGATTGCGCGCACCCCAAGCGCGCCGCCTCGCTGGTGGCGTGGTGGTGCGCGGGGCGGAAAGGAAAGAAGAAATGATTGCCCACGGAAGCGACGGTGACGTCGTGAAGCGGCTTCGAACAGTGCAGTGCTTGCCTTGCAGACAAGGTCGGGGACCTTTGTAGTATCTCTCGGGGGAGATCATTTTGGACGCGAGCATGGACAT
>JBMTAX010000667.1:0-2350 GCA_049429145.1 Myxococcota bacterium | reverse complement strand
TCGAGGTGCTCCAGGGCGGAAGGGTGGTGGACCCGGGGACTGCGCGGGGTCCGGTACGGGTACGAGCTACCTCGTGCGTAGCGCGTTGAGGGGGGCGCGCTTTGGGACACAGGCCATCGCCTCTCGGTCGCAGCGGTCTAGGACGAAGGCGGCGTGAAGCGTCCTGCCGTCCCAGCACCGAACCTCGAAGAGGTCGTTGCACCGGCGGAGGTGGCTCTTGAGGGTGATGACCTGGGTGAATGACCAAAGTTCCGTGACCGATCGGCGACGCCGGGATCTCCGCGCGCAAATCCGTGTCACAATGGTGCTCGGCGAGCGATCAGTGCGCGGTCAGGCCCTCCGGCCCACCGGCAGCGGCAAAGAGCTAATCGATGAGTTCCTTGGAGAGCGGAGTCGCTCCCTTGGACGTCCCCGACGTAGACGGGTACGGGTGCACGATCAGCCGTAGCTCCTGAGAGCCGCTGTTCGGGCGGCTATTTCGGCGACAGTGCTCGCGACAGCAGCAGGCCCCGTGGTTGCCTGTAAGGCCCGGAGGCCGGCGAAACGGTTGGCGCGCATGACGTCCCAATGTTGGCCGGCCAGCTTCATTCGGCGCTGCAAGACGTGTCTGTGGGCGCTCTCCACTGCGCCGCTCCCAATGGGGAGAGCGCGAGCTCGGCACTCGGGATATGTGAGACGGCGTCGATTCGTCTGGAGGTAGCGGATGAGCGAAACGAGCGCGTCACGCCCCGCCCCTGACGCCAGGAAGCGGCACGCCTCAAGTTCGGCAAACATCTCGTCGAGGGCGCCTGCCCAGACGAGGTCGCATGCTCGCTCGCGCCACAGCTCAACGCATGGGTCGTCATCGCCGAGATTCACTTTGGCAGCATCAGCGATGTGACCCGCGACATGGGGCCAGTCGAGAACCTGAAGTGCGTCAGGCGCGACCTCGTCGGCGAGGTTCCAGTTCCATGGAGCGCCGTCTGCGATGGCGACAATCTGCTTCGCGTCGTAGGCGCGCTCGGCGACGAGGGCGCTCGTGAGCTGCGCCCTTAAGCGGTCCACAGACTCAAGCGTCGCGATGTAGCGTGCTCGCTGAAGGACGCCGCGTCCCTTCACGTCGATGCGACCCTCCTGACGATACACAACGGCGACCTTCACCTCGCGCCACGGATCGGGCCCGCGCATCGGCGACATGGAACCGTCAACCTCGATCACGACGGTCTCGGGTACCGTCGCGCATGTGGACGCTGCTCGCGCAACGACGTCAGGAGCGGCGTCGACGAGGACCTGACCAGCACGATCGACAACGCACCGGACCAGGTTGTCCGAGATGGGCTCCGAGTGGTGGATGGTTTAGCGCGCAGCCGCTTCGCCAAATGGCGCGTTGAGGCCCATGTCGAGAATCCGCGCTTGCATCTTTACCGAGACCTCGCCCTCGTCGGGGAGACCCAACTCGATGTCGAGCGGGAAGAATCCCGCCTTGCATGCTTCGCAGTGGTGGTCGTTGCGGGTGAGTCGGTGCTCGCCCGTCGTCGTACGAATCGTTCGCGGGCAGTTCTTTCGCCGGAGGCGACAGCGGACCCCGCAGCGGGGGCACCGCTTGGCCCGACCGTCTTCATTTGCGGCCCGGGCGAGCAGGACCTCCTCCACCACAGCCGAGGCGGTCCGCCTCCCGTCCTCTTCGGCGAGGTCTTCGAGTCCGGTCATACTCTCTCCTGTGCCCGGGCCGGGCGGCGCCGCGCCAGTTCTCGGAGAAGTTCGTCATCGGTGGCGTTGGCAAGGTCTTTGGTCGGCATCACGACCAAAGATCAGACCACGCGCGGCGCTACAACCGGTCTTGCACCCCACGGTCCGTCACACGTTGACACGATGGTGCTGTCGCCTCTACCGTGGGCGTCCCTCGAGGAGGACACGTTGGCAAAGCGCAAAGTAGAAGTATCTCTCCTCGGCAGGAACTTCAGCATCAAGTCCGATCAAGACGAGGCGCACGTCCACCAAGTGGCCGCGCTGGTGAACCGCAAGTACGAGGAGCTGCGGCATCAGAGCCGGTCGGCTCCACCGCAAGACCTGCTCGTATTGGTCGCCCTCAATCTCGCCGATGAACTTGTGCAGCGTGAAGCGCAGGCCCGCGCCACGCGTGCAGACATCAGGGCGCGAGGGCAGCGCGTTTTGCAGACGCTGAACGCCGCCCTGAGCGAAGGGGCCGACGGCGACGTGCACGCATCAGCACGGGCATCGCAGGCGGCCGGTGTGGCCGCGCAAGAGCTCTTTGCACGGTGAACCGCCACTTGGCGTCGAGCGTGCCGAGTTGCTATGGTGAAGAGCGTCGTGGCCGGGGGCCACCCCGCGTCACAGCCGCCTCTCCGCG
>JBMTAX010000666.1:0-2351 GCA_049429145.1 Myxococcota bacterium | reverse complement strand
GCTGGTTCGCCTCGGTGCTGCGCCCAGAGCAGGTGAGCCACGATATCGACGGCATGCCGAACCTACAGCAAGGTGCTTTCAGCGACTTCACGCTGGTTCAGCCCTTTGAAGCCGGGGAGAACGCCCTGGCGATATGCGAAGCCGACAATGCGCGCGCCCCCTATCGCTGTGACGTCGACGGCAACGACGCGGTAGGCGGCCCTTATGACTGCTATGACTTCTGGGTGCTCGACTCGAACGCCTACCCCGACGAGCACAACGGACTCCGTCGTCGACGTCTCCGCCTGTGGGTCGAGTCCCCTCGCACCGCGAACGCTCGCGTCGCCCGCTCGGAGTGGTTTGGCGATCGGGAGCCCCTCGTCGCTGCGGGGGCATCGCTGCGAGGTATCGAGCCCACCGTCACGCGCGATGGCAAACTTCTCGTCTGGCAAGGCCACCCCGACAACGACGGCAAAATCGACGTGCTCATGTACGCCACCAACGACGCGCCTTGTGGCGCCTCCGGTTGGGACGGTCCCCACGTCTTCGCTCACATGGTCAACGACCCGCGAGTGAACGGGGTGTACGCCCTCGGGGAGCGGCCGCTTCGTGCTGCCGACGGAGAAACCTTTCGTGACCGCGAGGTCACCACCATCGGCGGCTTCGAGCTCGAGACCCGCGCCGCAGACAAGCTACATGGAGCGTACCCGTGGCTCTTCCCCGAGGGCGAAGCGCTGATCTTCACCTCGGTGGTCGTGCCCTGCCGCGGCACCGAGAACCCGCCCGGGTGCGGTCCGCGACGCGGCGGCCTAGCCGTCATCGGGTACCCGACCAATTGGGCGGTGGCGCACATCGACGGGGCAGTGAACCCCACCACCGACGACCAAGTGCGCCTGTTCTTTTCTTCCCCTGGCCCCTTCACCTTCCCTGAATTGCCGGTCACGAGCGGTACCGACGTGTGGCCGTTCTTTGGTTCCAACACGCAGAACTACACCGAGATCGTCTTCGACGACGGTCTCGATGGACAATACGCGGGCCTCTGGCACATGAATGAATCGGTGACGCGAGGCGGCGAGCTCGACCGCACCCGCTCGCCGGACAGCTCGGGCTATTTCAACACAGCGACGGTGCACGGTGCGGTGTTCCCGGCGGCGAACAACGGGCCGCGGGGCAAAGCGCTGGTCTTCAATGGCACGAACGCGTGGCTTGAGGTACCACACTCCACGTCGTTGAACCCGGTCAATGGCCTGACGCTGGAGATGACACTGCGCGTCGACGCGGCCGTCGACTGTGATGGCCAGAACAACTACCGCCTGCTCGTAAGCAAGGGGAACATTGCCATAGGCGCATGGTCCCTCATCCTCGAAGAGTCGCTGCACCTGAACGCGCGCGTGAAGGTCGCAGGGGAACAGCGGTCGCTATGGTCGACGTTGCCCCTAGAGGTGGGTAGGTGGCACGACGTCGCTTTTGATTACGACGCATCATCGGGTTCAGCGCATTTCTTCATCGATGGCGTAGCGGCGGGGGAGTCCACCTTCGCGCCAGGCGTCCTCGATGGCAGCTCGCACAAGCTGACCATTGGGGGTCCAGGCGGCGAGCGACCCGCTTGCCCCGCCGGCGACGGCAACTTCAGCGGTGCCATCGAAGAGCTCCGCATCTCCCGGGTCGCCCGTTTTGCCCCCGCTTCTCCCTCCGCTCCAGCAGGAGACAATGCCGGCAGCGACGATGATGCCGGTATCGCGGACGGCGCCACCAGCAGTGACGGTACTGATGCCTCACCGGCAGACCGACCCTCGGGGTCACCCAGCAGCGGTGACGACGACGCTGGCTCCCCGTCGGGCGGCCCCACCAGGGGCGGGGATACCACCAGCGACGACTCGAGCAGCGAAACTGGAAGCCCCACCATTGACGACGAGACGATGCCCTCGCAGCAGTCCCCTGAACGGGGGGCCACAGTGCCCGCCGGTGGCTGTGCCGCCTCGCGGTCATCGCCCCCCAGCGACGGGGTCATTCTTGGGCTCCTCCTGCTCCTCGGACGCGCGTTCGGGAGCCGCTGGCGCAGGCGATGACGGGGGCTCGCCGCGCGGCATTGCTCGCTACAGCCGGCCTGCTCTGCGCCTGTGCTCCGGCCCCGTCGACCACAAGCCCCAGGGATGACGGCGGAGAACTTGTCGAGGAGCGACACGAGCCCGACCTCATCGACGGGGCGCCACCTACGTGTCCAGAGGTGCTCGCTGTGCCCGTCGGCCCACCTCGGGACGAAGCGATCCACGTGGAGGTACCTGCTGGCTGCACGGTCACGGTGCAACTTCAACTCAACGACACGACACTGGTGGAGGCAGCGGCCCCCCTGGCCCACCTCTCCGTCAACG
>JBMTAX010000665.1:0-2356 GCA_049429145.1 Myxococcota bacterium | reverse complement strand
CGGCGAAATCGAAGACGCTCGTGTGAAACTTCTCGCCGCCGTCGAGGCAGATCCGAGCTACAGCGAAGCTCACGTGGGTGTGGGGGTCACTTATTACCTTCGCGACCGCTACGACGACGCTCTCGAGGCGTACAAACGTGGTCTCGAAGCTAATCCTGGGAATCGAGACGCCTACTACAACATCGGTTGTGTCTACGCGCTGAAGAACGAGCCAGAGCAAGCCCTTCGCTACCTTCAGATCGCGGTACTCAACGGCTATGTCGACCTCAAGACCCTCGACGAGGATCCCGATCTTCGGTCCCTCGTCGACAACCCTGCATTCCAGGCACTGCGCGCAGGTCAACTGTGAACGCCATGCCCCAGACCGCATCGGGGCCGCACTCGGCGCTGCCACGACGGCACGCCGAGACGCCTTGGTCATCAAACGGGCGACGGAGGGAGCGTTCGATTACGGTTGCGGCGGTACGACGGTGATGGGTACCAGGAGCTCCCCGCCTACTCCATTGTGTTCGACCTGCAGGTTCGTGATGTCTTGCTGCGAGAAGTCGTTGTTCTCGTAGATGAGGGTGACGGTCAGGCGATCCCCTACCGCGAGTGTTTCGTCGACGTTAGTGCCAAGCAGCGAAATGCCAGCTTCATCTTCGAGGGCAAAGTCGTCGGCCACAGTGGGTTGTGACTCATCGAAGCGGATGCCGGAGATGGTCAAGGTCGCATCCCCCTCATTGACGAGGTCGAAGGTGAGTTCACCTGCCCACGTCGTCGTGGTCTCGGGCGTGTCGCTGTTGGCGCTGATGCACAGACCCTCACCGCACAAAGCTTGCGCTGGAGCGTCGACGCGCAAAACGCCCGCGTTGCTGCCAACGAGGGGGAGCTCGAGGACCCCGTCGTTGGAGGAGAGGTTGGTTTCGAGGCGCAGCACGGCCCCTGGGGGGATCGCTGCGTTGCCGGCCACAGGCGCCCACGTGACGAGCACCAGCCGTTCGTCGTCACCGCCTGTTGCGGCGTCGGTCGCCCCCAGCACGAAACCCTTGCCCTCATTGGAACCGTCGGCTTTGGTCACGTCACACCCGAGAGCTCCCTCCAGCACTTTGTCCGCGTCCCCGCCGGTGCACGCGCCATCGCATTCGCCGTCACCCTCGAGGTCGATGCAGGTGTTGTTGACGGGCTCTGGGCGACTCCCCACATTCAGCACCCTAATCTCGCGTGTACTCGACTGCCCTTCGCTGATGCCTGCGAAGCTCACATAGTCGGGAAGGGTGATGATGCCGACGTCGGAGCCTTGACCCGTGAGCCCTACGCGCAGTTCGCTTCCCTCGGTGGCGTCGGTAAAGATGACGAGGTCCGAGGCATCGGCGCCGAGGGCGGTGGGGCGGTACTGCACCTTGATGGTCAGCACGCTGCAGCTCTCCGCGTTGTCACAACGAGGCTCTCCGAGGGGTTCACAGGCACCCTCACGGGCGGGGGCAAGGGTCACTGGCAACTGCGCTTCGATGGTGCCTCGCAATACGGACAGGATCTGAAAATCGCCGTCTCCACCGTCGAGCACTGCGGCGCTGACGACCAGGGGACCGTTGCCCTCGTTCACGACCAGGATCTCTCGGGTGACTCCCGGTGCCGGTGCGGCGGCGGTACCTATCTGGGTCGTCCCAAACGACACCTCTTCACAGAGCGCGTCTTCTGCGCCGCAGCGGGCGACCGCGATGCCAGCCGTCTCCTCCACGGGCAAAGCCGTGAGTGTGGCGCGCAGGATGCCATTCTCCCGAGGGTCATTGGTGGTGAGTTCAACCGTGGCGTTCTGACGCTGTCCGATCGTTCCGCTCGACGTGTAGCTGAAGATCAGGTCGGCACTCGAGCCAAAGCCGACGTAACCAGGGACCCGCACGAGCGTCCACTGTCCGTTGACGTTGGTGAGCTCGCTGCCATCGACGTTGAGGTCGCTCGTGCCGGAGTTGCGGAGTGCGAGTACGGGCCGACACTCTGTCCCGAGCGGTACCGGGCCGAGATCGAGGATCGGGGGCTCGATGCTGCCGAGCGCGGCGACGCCTTCCAGGCCGTCACAATCACAGGAGGTGACCGTGAACGCGAGCAGGAGGGGGGCGAGACGTGTGACAGCGGGGTGTTGCATGGCGGCTCTCCGATACTTGCCTTCGGCCTCTAGCAGCGGTGTACGGGTTGGACAACGTGCGGTGATGCTGTCCAAGGCGTGTTTCCTCACAGCGGGGCTGACGGCGCGCTCGAGTTGCTTTACAAGCCCGTTGCCGTCTTCGATGCGGCATTGCCCGGCTCGCCGGCGTCACCGAGGGCGGTGCCGCGTTGAGCAGGCACGGAGGAAACATGCGCCGCGCCAAGATCGTCT
>JBMTAX010000664.1:0-2356 GCA_049429145.1 Myxococcota bacterium | reverse complement strand
TCGGCGATCGCGTCCCATGCTTTGGCTCGCCCTCTGCCGTCGAGGACGCGGGTTTTTACAGGGGTCCGACCAGGGGGTAGTTCATCGAGAACGCTCACGGCGAGGTCCCCATAGAGGGTGAGGGCCAGGCTGCGCGGAATCGGGGTGGCGGTCATCACCAGCAAATGCGGGGCGAGAGACCGGCCCTCCTCGTCGATGGGGCCTTTTTCCTTCAGGCTCGCGCGCTGGGCCACACCAAAACGGTGTTGTTCGTCGATGACACAGACCGCAAGTCTTTCGAACCGGACGTCGTCACTCAGCAATGCATGGGTTCCCACGGCAATCTTCGAGGCCCCCGACGCAAGGCGATGTACCGCGTCTCGACGTGCCTTGGCCCGCATGGAACCCGTAATCAGCTCGACCTCAAACCCAAGGGGCTGAAACCAGCGAGACAGAGTGCGCCGATGTTGTTCCGCCAACAACTCTGTCGGCGCCATCAGCGTCCCTTGCATTCCGCCATGGGCGACCTGAAGGAGGGCGAGGGCAGCCACTGCTGTTTTGCCTGCGCCCACGTCACCCTGGAGAAGGCGGGCCATGGGCTCGTCGCGGGCCATATCTCGCAGGATCTCCTGTGCTGTCCGTCGCTGCGCCCCGGTCAGGGGAAACGGCAACAGCTCCGCGGCAAGTTCCTCTGGGGTACGAGCGCCGTCGACGATGGTCGCGGGTTCTCTCGCCCCCAAACGGCGCCGGAGAGCCATCGCCAAAGAGAGGGCGAAGAGCTCCTCGAAGGCGAGGCGTCGATACGCAGGGGCGGTGTGTTCACACAAGGCCTTGAAGGCAGCTGCACTCATCTCGGCTTGTGGGGTGTGAATCTCAACCAGAGCTTCCTGCAGGGGCAGCACCGCGGCCTGGGCGCGGATGGTCTGTGGGAGGGGGTCGGTGGGGGCCGCTGCCATCACGACATCGAGTGCCCCTCGAATGGCGCGGGCAAGCTCTGGCGGGGGCAGACCACCGAGCTCGGGGTAGACGGGCCAAATGCCGCGTAGTGCATCGGTCTGGGCGCCGGGGACGACGCGTGGGTGAACCATTTGCACGACGCCACCGTAGCGCTGCACCTCGCCGGTGGCGGTCACCGTGGCCCCCGGCAGGAACCGTTGTTTCATCTGCGCGAGACCGTAGCGAAAGAACACCAACTTCAGCCGCCCACGACCATCGTCGAGGAGCACCTCCCAGCGCTTGCCTCGACCTCCGCCTATCTGCGCGCTCGCGAGGATTTCGCCGGAGACCACCGCGATGCTGCCTGCCTGCACGGTGCCGAGGTCGGTTACTTGTCGTCGATCCTCGTAGGCCCTAGGCAACACGGCCAAGAGATCGCCGACGGTATGGAGGGCGCGCGCGGCAAACGTCTCGGCACGCTGCGGGCCTACCCCTCGTACCCGGGTCACCGGCCACAGCATGACGTCGTCGCTGGCTCCGATCACTGGCGATGGGGTGGGCGACTGCGAGTCACGTGTCGAAGGACGGCGCCGGGGCTTCGTCACCGCGACCACGTCCGTATTCTGTAACGGGGGAGGCGGGGTGCGCTTCGTCTGGTTGTCTGACAGCTTCGTTCCGGTCGTGGTGCTCGACTTCTGGGTGCCGTCTGCCAGTCCGTCGAGGAGAGTCAGTGCGCGCAACACACGCGCTCTCCGCTCCTCAACACTGACCTCGTCGAAGTCGCGGGCCATGGCGCGCAGCTCGACGCAGACGGGTGCGGTCTCCTCGCCCACAGACTGGAGCGTACGCGTGACGAGGTCACCAAAGCCTCGCAACCGGTGTAAGCCGGCAAAGTCGTTCCCCGCGGCGAAGCGCAACGGCGGCAACAAGACACGTCGGAGAACCTCGGCGGCCGGTAGTGCGCTGCCTGCCATCTCAGCGATGCTCCTCGAGCCAGCGACGCACGCGGCGGTCGTGGTCAGGGCCGCCAAGGCGCAGGTAGCGCTCGAGGTGATATCGCGCGCGGGCCATATCCCCCTCACCTTCGAACAGGCGCGCCACCGAACGGTGGGGATCCGCATACGTAGGGTCGAGCCGGATCGCCTCGAGGAACCGCTCACGTGCACGTGCCGGCTCCTGGCGGCGCACCTCGGCTTCGCCCTCCGCGAAGGCCACCTTCGCAGCATTCGTCCCCCTGCGCACTGCCTGTGCTGGCGCACGACGCGCAGGGGTAGGCTCGATCGCGCGTCGTTCGTTCCCGAGCCGTGCTCCCGCCTTCGCCTCCGTGAGCCGAACGAAGAGTTCGTCGGTGCGAGGGTCAGCGGGAGCGACGCGCACGGCCTCCTTCAGAGTGGCAAGTGCATCGTCCATTCGGCTCGCGGCGAGGTGTTCATCGAAGTTG
>JBMTAX010000663.1:0-2359 GCA_049429145.1 Myxococcota bacterium | reverse complement strand
GGGGCGACGACCATTGTCGCTTCTCTCGTCGACTACCCGGCCGTGAAAGACGAGCTCGACGTCACGGTACCTCCCTTTCCGTTTTGCGCGCCGGAGATCCTGTCACCTGTTGCTGGTAGCACCCTCGATATCGACGCAGACCTCGCGACGCCCGGTAATCAGATCGCCGTGCAGGTAGCGGCACAGGGGCGAGGCGCCGAATGCATCGGTGCCGCAGTGGTCCTCTACGTCGATGGCGTCGAGAACGCCCGCAGCATCTTGCCCGCCGAAGGGGGTGCGAGCGGCGTCGCCACGGTGCTCGTCACCGTACCTGATGGTAGCAGCTCCTTGCGTGCCTCCCTCGAGCCGCTCGCCGGGAGCGGGGGCAGCGCTAGCGTGGACGTGACCTTCGCGCCTGGCGCTGTCGGCGTGCGCTTCGTTGGGATCCCCCTCTGCGCTGGTTTTGGCGATGGGTGCTTCAACCTGAGCACCACCAACGATGGGCAGGGTGCGGCCTACGAGAAGAACCTCCGGGTGCAGGCCAGCGCGCCGGGGGGAGCATGTCCCGCCGACCCGCTGCTCGATGTGGAAGGGCTCGCCAGTGGATTGCGCGTCGATGGTGACCAAGACGGTGCCGTCGCAGATGGTTGGACCCTGAATGCCCAAGGCTTCTGCGAGGCCACCTTCTCCCTTGTCACTTTGCACCCCGATGTCTCGCCTGACGACATCCTGCGCAAGCTCACTCTGCGGGTCCCGCTTGCGGGGGAGGCGGTCGAGTCACGCGAGTTCCTCCTCGGGCTCGACCGCGTTGCGCCAACCCTCCAATGGGACCTCGCCGACGGTAGCGCCCTCGGCATCGCGGTTGACGTCGACCCCACCACCGCGCTCCTCGACGCACGCCTCGGCGCACAGGTCACAGGGATGGGGGGGCGCAGCGTCGCTGTCAGCGACGGGACGGCGACCGTCGTGACCTCGTGCACACTGCCCATCGATACTGACCGCTGCGACTTCGAGCTGAGCCGGGCTGATGGACCACACACAGTGACTGCGGCAGGTTTTGACCGCGCAGGGAACGGGCTCGTGGCGAGTCCTCTGACCTTCATCGTCGACACGCAGGTTCCGTGCGTGGCGAGCATCGAGGTAGTGGCCGATGAAGACAACGATGGAGTCCTGGCAGGGCCAAGCCAAGTCACCCCTGTGATCTCCGACGTCGTCGTCACCTTTGAGGCCGCCGGGTGCGCCATCGAAGACGGCCAGCCGGTCTCCTTGGCGAGTTCTACCGCCGGTCCGCTTGCGGAAGGCACCACGAGCGGCAATCGCGTGACCTTCACGGCGCTCACTTTCCCCGAGGGCAGCTATTCCCTCAGCATCGCCACCAGCGACCGCGCCGCGAATCCCGTCGCACCCGAGGGCAACGCCCTCACCATGGTCGTCGATGTCACCGGCCCCTCCTGTGCGATCACGAGCCCCGCGGCGGGCACCTTGAATCGCTTCGTCGACAGCGACCCGAATACTGCAGGACTGCAGGCCGCAGTGCAGGTCAACAGTGACGGCACCTCGGTGTCGCTCCAACTCGACGGGCAGTCGCGCGGCACGAATCCAACCGGGACGTTCCCAGCCCAAACCCTCGGCGAAGGGACCCATACCCTTAACGCGATCTGTCGAGACGCCTTCGACAACCTCTCCAGTGCCCCTGAGGTGACCGTCTTCGTCGACACCATCGCCCCAAGCCTTGCTCTCGTGGATCTGCCCGCCGCAGTAGGCAGTCTCGTCGACGAGCTACCAGGTGACGGCCCTGGGGCCGTCGGGGTGCAGACCGTGGTCTCTGTCGAGGTGACGGGCCTCGAAGCGGGCCGAGAAGTCAGCTTCCACGAGGTCGATCCAGTGAGCGGTTTTATGGGGCCCTCGCTGGGGAGCGCCCTCGCCCAGGGGGACACGAGCGCTGCAGGCGCTCCCCCCGAGCGGGTGCAGGTACCGGTCAGTCTCCTCAGCTGCGAGGGTTGCAGTTACGTCGCCCGCGCCGCCGACCTCGCTGGCAACGAAGGCGAGTCGGCGCCAGGCACCCTGTCGGTGCGGGGCAACGAGTTTCGTTGTGAGCTCATCGCCCCCGACCCGGGCGCCCAGCCGCTGGTCCTCAACGGGAGCTTCGACGAGGACGCTGACAACAACGCTGAGCTATCGGTGTCCTATCGCTGCGACGATGCGGTCGCGGTGGGAGACTTGCAGGCGATCCTGTTGCGAAATGGGGAGGTCTATGCGGAACAGTCGGGAGCCGGCCCCGACTTTTTCTTCGCCGGTATCGAGCTCCCGAACGGACCCGCGACACTGCAGCTCCTCGTCTCAGACGGCATCGATGGCGGCGGCAGCGACCCCCTGTCCT
>JBMTAX010000662.1:0-2370 GCA_049429145.1 Myxococcota bacterium | reverse complement strand
GACCATCGCTTGCGAGTCTCTCGTAAAATGAGTGGTGCACATACCCAGTAAATAGCTCCGGCAGCCTGGCCAACGCATTGCGTGGGGCGGGACACTGGGCGATGTCGTCGAGCAACCTCGGCCCGAGGGAAGCGAGCCCAGAGCGCGATGCAAGTAACGCAGGCGAGAAAGGAGAGTTTACCCGCCGTTCCAATACCCGGAGGAGACGCAGCGCTTCATCGGCAGGCTCAAGGGAAAGCTCCTCGAGGGCGCGCAAGCGCTCGTCGTCGGGAGCGGTACGCTCTACCGCCTTCTCGGATAAGGCAGTGGGACCGTCGCGGCGCTCGACCAAAACCGTCGAAAAGACCCGATGGACGCGCGCCCGGTGGCGCCCTAATACTTCATCGAGACCAGACATATTTCTGCGGGCGTCGACGAGGTGGGGAAGAAGCATTTTTGCCACTTTTTCCCGCAAAGCACCCGTCGCTGGCAACACTTGGGTTTGGCGGTCGCTCTCATACTGGAGCGCATGCTCAATCCGGCGCAGCGCCACATACGCCTCTCTGAGGTCCCGCACGACCCGGTGCCCAAGGAGACCTGCCTGTTCCAGTGCCTCGAGCAGTTCCACCACGCTGCCTTGCCGCAGCGCAGGTGATCTGCCCCCATGTACGAGCTGTAATGACTGCACGATGAATTCGACCTCGCGAATGGCTCCCTGTCCACGCTTGACGTCGACCCCCTCCACAACGGCATTGAGGGTAACGAGCTGCTTCATGTCTGCGAGATCATCAATCCAGCGAACATCAACGGTGCGCGGAAACACGAATGGCCGCAGTCTCTCACAGAGCTGTATACCGACGTCATTGACGTCGACGATGGGCCGAAGGCGCGACATTGCAGCGCGCTCCCAAGTCCTGCCAAACCGCTCGTAATAGTTCTCGAGCGCGTCCAGCGAATTCACAAGCGCCCCAGTGGTCCCCTCGGGGCGGAGATCGAGATCGACGCGGAATACAAATCCATCCCCGTCTATGTCAGCGAGGAGTTCCCTGACTCCCCGCACCCATCTGACAAAAAACTCATGCGGCGAAAGTTTGCTCGACGACGCATCATCGGTCTCATAGGCGAAGAGTAGGTCGATATCGCTCGATGGGTTGAGTTCTCGGGAGCCCAGCTTGCCGAGCCCGAGAATGCTGCGACCAATGGCGCTGCCATTGCCGGAGAGAGGTTCGCCGAAGCGGTCCGTGAGCTCCCGGTAGACGACAATGTCGGCCAGCCGCAGGGCATTATCGGCAAAGTCACTCCAGAGACGCGCCGTGTCGAGGGGAGAGCCTCCCTCGAGCTCCTTGCAGGCAGTGTGGAGGAACATGCGCTTGCGCGCCTGACGCAGAAGTCGAGCAACGTGCGACTTCGGGAAACGCTCATTCCTGAGCACAAGCGGTGCAAGATCGGGCGCTTGGTGCAGTGTGCGTGCAAGCCGGGGCTGGGCCGTGAGAAATCGCATTGCTGCGCTCGAGTACTGGCGCAACTTTTCGAGCGTAGGTTCGGATGGTGTAGGTGCGGTGGTCATGGAGGGTTCCGAGCTCTCCAACATAACCGACCTCACCCCCTCGAACCCCCATGGGAGAAGATCGTGTTGCGCCCCACACCACAGCGAGCAGCACCACCTGCATGGCGGCGCGCCGTCTCCGGTATGCTCGGGATCGAGATGGAAAAGTATGACCGCGCACCGAAACGGTGGCTGTTGCAGGCCTCCCTGACAGAGGAGAGGAGCCAAGCGCTTCTCGCACAGATCACTGCGCTCCTCGTCTCCCACGGCGTTGAGGCCGAGTTACGCGAACTCGACCCTCACCAGCAGCTGCCCTGGCCCGAACTGCGCTTCCTAGCGCTCGACACGGAGACCACGGGACTCGACGCACGCGACGACCGAATTGTCGAGCTGTCTTGGGTCACCTTTGATCGGGGCAAAGAGCGAGGGCGTTTCTCGAGCCTCTGTGACCCTCTGACCTCACTCCCTGCAGAGGCCACGGCGGTCACGGGGATCACACCAGAGATGCTCCAAGGACAGCCTCGCTTTGACGCCCTGGCGCCCTCGTTGCTAGAGGCAATCTCCGATGTGGATTTCGTTGTCGCCTACCATGCACCCTTTGACCGCGGGTTCTTGGCAGCGGAGCTTCGGCGCTGTGGGCGGTCGCTGCCGCCCACTCCGTGGATCGACCCACTCCTCTTCGTGCGAGAGGTTGATCGCTTCAAGCCGGGGAAACGCCTAGAGGATGTGACGCGCCGGTGGGGCATCGCTCACGACCGTCCACACCGCGCTCTCGACGACGCAGCTGCGACGGGTGAACTACTGCTGCGGGTAGCGTCTTTTCTGCCCGCGCGCACGTTGGGGGC
>JBMTAX010000661.1:0-2372 GCA_049429145.1 Myxococcota bacterium | reverse complement strand
CTTGATGCATCTCTACCGCATACATGCAGTGCCTCCGATAATATGTGTGGGTTGAGGTGCAGGAGAGATTGCTTTGCTTGGAGCTCGGCGTAAGGAAGTTGGGCTAGGTTTCGTGCATCGCAGCGATAGGTTCGATGTGAATCGTGCGCAAGGCGGGCCACGCGCCTGCGGCCATCGAAACCGCAATGCTCAGGAGTCCAAAGAGGAGCGACTGGGTCATTCGAAAATCTGCGAATATCCGCGTATCCATCTGCAGGCCTGCGAGGGCGAGCGAGTCGCCGTAGATACTTGAAAAATCGATGCCCCAGTGTGCAACTGGCCACGTGGCCAGAAGTCCCAAGGTGATTCCTGTCGCTGAGGAGAGCGATGAAAGGAGCCATGTTTCGAGGAGTGTGAGCCATACGAGGACCCAAGGAGGGGTTCCCAGGGCGAGCAAGAGGCCGATTTCATGCCTTCGTTCATGAATTGCCATGAACATGGTATTCAGAATGCCGATGGCCACGATGAAGCCAATGATGCTGAGGAAGATGTAGTTTCCTGCACGGTCAGCCTCGATATAGCTGCGGAGCTCCGGCACGGCTTCCTTCCAAGTGAGTACCTCCACCGCGGACGCATCCATTTCTTGGCGCAATGAAGTGGCAATCTCTGCCGCATCCTTCGGTGAGCGAAGGTGCAATGTGAGCTCAGAGACTGCGTCTGGCTGACCCAGCATCGCCTGTGCAGAGGGGAGGGCAACCTGGGCAAAAGTGGCATCGACCTCAGCAGCGCCCGTTCGAAAGATCCCGGTGACCCTCAGGAGTTGGCTGACGAATTCGTGCTCTCCCTGCAGCATGGCCACCACTTTCTCTCCCGGCTGCACGTCGAGCACGGCCGCCAGGTCCCAACCTAGCAAGATCTCGTCGTCATCGCCCGATAGGTATCGACCCTTCACTACCTGTTCATGTAGACGAGTAACCCTCGCTTCCGCTTCAGGAATGACCCCGACGAGTTGGACTGCGGCGCTACCCCGGGCAGAGCTCAGAAGCGCCTGTCGCCCGAGCCGTGGGCAAACCGTGACCCCCTTGTCGAGCCGATGCACGGCATCCGATAGGGGGGACGCATCGGCAAGCAATCGCTCGGTATCGAACTCCTCTTGGGAACGTGGATAGCGAAGGACCACGTGTCCAGAGACAGTAGAAACCCCCGATTCGATCATGTCATTATAGGCACCCTCTGCGAAATTTGAGGAGAAGACGAGAAGCCCCAGTCCCAGGGTGATCATCGAACAGGTGACCAGCGTGCGCCTTTTGTTGCGCCACAGGTTTCGCCAGGCAATGGAGATGGAGGCGCGCAAAGGCATAATGAATCCATGTGGCTCGGTTTACCTTCGCCCCAGTGCATTCATTGGGGTAAGTCTAGCTGCATGGAGAGAGGGCCAAAGAGCTGTAACCGCAGTCAGTAGATACAGCGCAGGTAGAATGGAGAAGAAGTCCCCCGCGGTCAGGCGGCCATAGACAATGGGATCAAAGGATATGCCGGTCATGCTAAACGAGGACTCTTGGCCGAGTCGTAATCCATGGCGTGCAAGCCACAGGTGGAGGGGGAGGCCAGCAATGCCACCCATCATAGCTCACAGGGTGGTGAGTAAAAATGTTTCTGACGATACGAGCCCCACAACCTGTGCAGGCCGCAATCCCAAGGCGAGGAGAAGGCCGAACTCATGCACGCGCTCCAATACGCTCATGAGCATGGTGTTCAAAATAGTCAGACTTGCTACGCCAAAGATGACACCCACAACGATCCATGTGCCAACTCGCTGCAGGCCGAGGAGTCGTCCCGTTGTTGGACTCACCTCTTGCCATGTTCTTACCAGTAGGTGTTCTGCTTTGGGAACTAATGTCTTGATCCTTTGTGCTGTCCAGTCGGTTTCCGAGTTATCATGCAATTGAATGGCAATCTCGTGTCCCACGTTGGAGAGAGCCAGAAAGTCCTGCAAATGAGACTGAGAAAAGACTACGGTGCGCTCGTCTAGCGAAGAGATTCCGCTTCGATACAGTCCCTTGACACGGAAGAGACGATTCGCGAGTGAACCGTCAGCGGCTTGCGCCACGATGACAACGTCGACGCCTACGTGAATCGAAAGCCGTTGCGCGGCTGTTTCTCCGATGAGGATAGAGTCATCCATCTGACCTAAGAGGAGAGACCCGTCAACGATTCGGTCACTCCAGTTGCCGAAGGTCTCTTCCTGTTCTAAGTCCAGACCGAGAAGCTGTACCCCGAGGGATACTTCTTGATTGGCAATCAGACCAAAGGCATAGGTGCGCACAGTCGCAACTGCGACCTCAGGTAGATTTCTTATCCGCGATGCGAGTGTCTGGGCGCCCGGATGAGTG
>JBMTAX010000660.1:0-2376 GCA_049429145.1 Myxococcota bacterium | reverse complement strand
CCGAACTTGGAGAGTGCCGCCGAGATCGGGCGCTCGAAAACGGCGTTCATCTTGCCGGAGAGGAATGCGTTCCGCTCGTCGAGCATTGCGAAATCAAAATCGGACGGTTTTTCCCCGAGGTCGAGAAGAGCGAGATAATATCGAAGCTGGTCGGAGGAATAGCCCCGTTCGAGAAGCTGTTCTCCCGTAAAGAAGTTCCCGACGCTCTTGCTCATCTTCTTGCCGTTCACGAGGAGATGAAAACAGGCGAAGACTTCGTTGAGCTGCAGCTCTCCTCGTGCGGGGAGCCGCGTCGGGTCTTTTTGCGAACCGATCCACAAGGCCGCCTGCATCAGCACATAGAAGAAGACGTTGTCTTGGCCGAGAAACTGGTAGATGCGCGCGTCGGGGTCGCACCACCACGCACGATAGTCGGCGGGGTCGTGCCCAGCCCGCTCGAGGGCAACCTCGGTGAAGGCGATGGGTGCGATGAGGGAGTCGGGCCACACGTAAAAGGTCTTGCCCTTGAGGTCAGCGTCGAGGGCAGGCAGCGGCACGCCCCATTCGATGTCACGGCTGATGGAGCGATGTGCCCACCCGTCCTCGAGCTGGTGGGGGATGCCCGCACGGGTGAGCACAGCGCGGACCTGCTCGAGGTCGTGCTTGTTGTCGGCCTGCACCTGCACTCGCTTGCCAGCGGTGTATTTGCGCTTGTGCGGGGGTAGCTCGTCTTTCAGGGCCTTGAGGCGTTCCTCGTCGCCTTTCTCGATGCTTACCGCCGGACGAAGTGTCTCGATGACCTCGGCGAGGGCCACTTTTCGCCAGCTCTTCTTTTTCGTTTCGAGCCAGCCGAGCACGAGGTCCGAGGTAGCCCACATGTCGAGATACAGATGTGCGGTCTCCCGCATCTCGGGGGTCGCGTCACTCAGCGCACTGCGGGGCTCCACGAGGTCGGTTGGCTCATGCTGATTGCCACAAACGCCACACTCGTCGCTGTAGGCGTCGAGGTTGTCGCAGCTGGGGTTCGGGCATTTACCGCGTACCATCCGGTCCGCCAGGAACCTCGAGAGTTTCGGGTCGAACCACTGCATGCTGGTCTTCTTCTTGAGCAGACCATTGTCATAGAGCTGGCGCAGCATCTCCTGACAGCGTTGCTTGTGACGCTCGAAGGCCTCGGGTCTCGACGTCCCTGAATAGACGTCGAGGCCGATTTCGTAGCGCGCCATGGTCGCGCCTTGGGCGTCATGAACCTCGTCGAGGACCTCACGCACAGGCCGACCTTGCTGCAGCGCGGCGAGTTCAGTCGCAGAGCCGTGCTCGTCGGTACCGCAAACGTACAGGACATTGTCCGCGCCGATCAGCAGCTTCAGCCACCGGGCGTGTATGTCCGCTGGCAGTTGCGCACCGGCAATATGCCCGAGATGCAACGGTCCATTGGCATAGGGCATCCCGGCGGTGACCACCGCGCGAGCAGGACGCTGAATACGAGCGATAACGTCGGCGACGGTGGCCGGAGGCCCAGCATAGGGTTTCATGGGACGGAAATTGGCCTCCGCGCCTTCCACGTCAAGGAGGGCCCGCGCGTCTTCTCCCCCTGCGGGAGAATCTCTGAGCGCGGGCCTCCCCCCGATTCAAAGCGTCGCCGATGTCATGGCACCCGCAGGGCCGCAGAGTTGCGTCATGAGGGTAGGTCTCCTACGGTCGAAGGGGATGCCGATTGAAGAGATCACCTCCGCCGACCGCGTGAAGCGCTGGTTCAGCCAGTTGGAGCAGGAGAGGAGCCGGCTCGAACTGACTTTCGAGGGGCAGCAGTCTTCCGCAGCGTCAACGCTGCTGGCTGCAGTTTTCGAACCGAAGCGCGCGGAACTGATCCTCGATGAGCTGATCCCCCTGCCCCTCAACAAGTTGTTGCCCTCAGCCAAAACGATCAGCGTGCGAGCGGTGATCGATGGGGGAGAGCTTCGATTTTCCACCCAGTACCTGCGCTCACTCGTGCACGACCGGGTACAAGCCCACGCGCTGGCATTGCCCAAGGTGCTCCATATCCATCAGTTGCGGGAATACTTTCGTGTCCCCGCCGCGGGTGTGAAGTGCAACATCGCATTCCTGCTCGTCAACGGCGACACCGAGCGGGCGGTCGCCGAAGGCCAACTGTTTGACATCTCCAAGGGAGGCGTCGCGGTCGACTTCAAGGAGGTGGCCCCGCAGGTGACCGCTCTTCTGCAGAGAGCCCCCACACAGCCCGAGGACGGTACCTCGACGAAGGAGGGGGAGGGGGAGATGGAAGCTGAAGACGAGCTGCTCATTCGCATGCACTTCAGCGACAAAGACCTAGTGGAGAGCACGGGTCGCCGCGATGAGAGTGGGGTATTTCGGCTTCCTGTGATCGCGAGGTCG
>JBMTAX010000659.1:0-2378 GCA_049429145.1 Myxococcota bacterium | reverse complement strand
CCGAGCACTACCACGACGAGACAGAAACGGAGCAGAGGCATGAGGGGAAGGATACCACAGGGGCCGCGAGCAGCCTCACCCCCGTACAGTCGAAGCTGGATCAAGCGCGCGAGGGTGCCGCTGGCAGCCTACGGGCTGGCCCTAGCGCGGCTGCAGCATCAGCGGGCGACCCACCCACCGTCGACCGCGATGGCCTGCCCGGTAACGAAGCCAGCCCCGGGGCCACACAGCCAGAGGACGGCGGCCGCGATTTCCTCAGGGGACCCCATGCGGCCGACAGGCTCGTTATCGAGCAACCATCGCCGCATGTCGGGGTCACGTGCCAACACGCGGTCGATCATGGCCGTGTGAATGACCCCGGGGCACACCGCGTTCACGCGAATCCCTCGTCGCGCGTTCTCGAGAGCCGCGGCACGGGTGAGCCCCACGACGCCATGCTTACTAGCGACGTAGGCAGGCAAACGTTCAAAACCAACGAGGCCCGCGATCGATGAACAGTTGACAATGCTGCCCCGACCTTGTCGTTGCATCAGGGCGAGTTCATGCACCATGCAGCGCCACACGGCTTTGAGATTGACGTCGAGTGTTCGGTCCCAGTTGGCTTCGGTACAGTCGACGCACGACGACATCTCGCCCTCAATGCCCGCGTTGTTGAACGCGAAGTCGACGGTCCCGTAGGCGGCTCGTACACGGTCGAAGAGATGGTTCACCTCCGTCCCTGACGATACATCGGCGCGGACAAAGAGGCTCTCGCCGCCGCGGGCACGAATGTCGCGGGCGGTGCCCGCACCCCCAACCTCGTCGAAGTCCACAACCACCACGCGCGCGCCTTCCGCCGCGAATGCGATGGCGGTTGCCCTCCCAATGCCAGATGCAGCTCCCGTGATGAGCGCGACTTCTCCCGACCACAGCGCCATAACCATGCATCCTTTCCGGTGGTGCAGAGGGGTGCTGCATAAGCCGGACCGTCGACGTCGAGGGGCACGGCGTGCGGGGGCGGGGAGATTCGGATGCATGGGGCGGGTGTCTCAGGATCGAGAGGGCTGACGCGCGCCTCTCGGCCCAAGGGCAGCAACGCGTATCCTGCGATGTCTCGAACGAGCCCTTCAGCCAGGAGGTCCAGGGTTTGTCTCTGTGCTGCTCGCCACCATCGCCACCTGCCCGCCGCCGGCGCTCGTTGTGCTTGATGCCCCTCGTCATCGCCGTGGGCGGTACCTGCGCTACCGAGGAGCACAGCCAACGGCGCCGCGCCCCGATCGTCTTGGAGCCCATTGTGCTCGCGGCGCCCTCGGACGACGTCATGCCTGTGTCAGACGACATGGGCATGCGGGGCGAGGAACCGTCACCGATCGCGGCGAGGGTCGAAGTCGTAGGTGACGGTGTGGGCCCAGGCAGAGCAGCGGCATTCGTGCTGCGCATCGAGGGCAGCAGCTCGGGCTTTTCACAGCTCGCAGCGGGTCTCGGCGGACGCAGAGCGGTGGTGCTCCCGCTCGACCCTGAGCGCCAAGAGATGATGCTTGTGGCCCCGGTGCACCTCGAGGAACGGCGCTCGTCGCTCGCGCTCGAAGTCGAAGGCGAGCTCAGGGATGGAACCCATGTCCTCCTCAGCCGCAGCTTCGAGGTCACCCCCATCCGCTACCGACGGCGAGACCTGCGAGTGGGAACAAACTTCTTAGGGTCTTCTTCGTCGAAACCTGCGCGCGCGAAAGGGGAGCGCCTCGGGATGCGGGCTGTGCTCTCGAAGCACACCGAGGACTTACCCTGGGAAGGCGGATTTCTCCATCCTACCGCGTCGGCCGAGACTGCCGCCTTTGGCACGAGGCGACTGCTGAATGGCGTACAACGAAGCCGCCATATGGGCTGGGACCTCGACGGCAAGGTCGGTGACCCGGTCCATGCGACCCAAGCAGGACGTGTGGTGGTCGCAGCCCGGCTCTTCTATTCGGGAGGGACGGTTATCCTGGACCACGGTCAAGGACTGTTCAGCTTGTATTTTCATTTGAGCGCCCTCGACGTCAAAAAAGGACAGACGGTGCACCGTGCGCAGCGCGTGGGCCGCGTAGGTCGTTCCGGTCGCGTGACCGGACCTCACCTCCACTTCGCCTTCAAGCTCGATGGCGTGTACGTCGACCCCGAACGTCTCCTCGCTCTGCCCTGGCCGGGTACCTATGACGAGGGTCAGCACGAGCGCCCGTTGGAAAAAAGGCCTATACGGGTCACCGCCGGAGTCCCCTCGGTGTCGCGGGCGGGTGCATCTGTGCCTATCGGGTCTGCCACGCACAAGGAACCTTCGTGACAAATGATCATCCGTGGCTCGACGACACCATTGGCGCCCTACCCTGCCGCGGACTCCTCCCCCTCCCCGATGAACCTGCCGG
>JBMTAX010000658.1:0-2383 GCA_049429145.1 Myxococcota bacterium | reverse complement strand
TCGAGGAGGACTATGACGCGCCGGACGGTCTTCTCTAAGACGCGGGCGACATCATTACGAGGCCGAAGCAACCGGGTGGTCGACGTGGGTGCACGCCCCGTCCGCGGCCGTCTGCACCGTCGTGGTGCCGTCGATCGCCGCCACGCGCTCCGGCCGCGCCACGACCGCGAGGACCGCCTCGGGCGGAGCGTGGAGGTCGACGTCGTGCCTGGAGCAGCCCGGGCCCGCTGGGGCTCATGCTCATGCTTCGAACCACGCCGCGTGTGGTCGGCGCACGAGCCACGAGGGGTCTCCCTCCTCGGGAAGCGTTGCGCTGAGTTCGCCATGCACTCCACGAACTTGCAGGAGCCCAGCCTCCCCGGGTTCGAGGCCAACCTCTTCGAAAGGGAGGCTCAAGCGCGCCACCACGTCGGTGCCAGCGCGAACTGGCGCTGCTTGGAAGCGTCGAGAGCCAGCGCTTGATTCGAGGTGAAACTCCACCTGCTCGACGTCCTCACGGCACCGCGCCAGCAGGTGTAGCCGGCGTGGCGACATCAACGCGCGTACCTCGAGGAGCAGCGGGGCGCCCCGGTGCATGCTGCCGCGGTTGCTCTCGGCCTTGCGACACAGCGCGTTCTCCCAAGGCCACAGCGCGGTCACGTTCACCTCGTCATCCACCTCTGCATACGGAAGCTGACACGCGGTAGCAGGAGCGGCCTTGGGGCGCCTGACAGGCTCGGCGAGCTCGGGTACGAGTCCTGGGGAGAGTCCGGCGCTCAGCAATGCCTCCCGCAAGTGCAGGCGAAAGATGCGGTCGAAGGACGGTTGTTCCTCGGCGTGAAACTCCGGACCAAACCACCAAAACCAGTCAGACCCCTCAGCTGCGAGGAGGTGCCACTGGGCTGCGCGGCGACGCTCCTCGTCGAGTGAGGTGCCTTCGATGAGTTGCCGTACGCGCGCGAGCAGGCCCCATGCGCGGCGATCCTCGTCGTCACCGGCCCAGATATCGAAGCTCGCGTCGATCCACGAACCCGTGGCAAGCCGCGACAGGGAGTGCGGCGCCGCCGCGCTTGCCTCTTCGGGGGAAGAGAAGCGGAGCTCGCCGCGCTGAACCGCTCGTGCGAGCGCGCGCAAGTGCTCGCGGCCAGCGGCTGGAAACCGCTCGAAGGGGTGCTCCCCGTCGAGGATGACACTGGTGGTCGCGGCACCAGCCTTGCTCCTATCGGCGAGGCCGCGGCTGAACCCGCGAACTGCGTCTAGGGGATCGAGGTCGCGGTACACGAAGCCCCAATCATCACTGAGGCGGCGGTCACGAAAGAGGATTCGCGTACCGGTCCGTTCATGTCGCCACGGGAACAGATGGGGTGGCGTCGATGCGGCGCCCGAGCCTCCGAGGGACTTGCGCAGCATCGCCTCGTCGGTCGCCACGACCTCGACGCCGGCGCGGGCGAAGACGTCCAGCGCGGCCTCGGAGAGAGAGCCTTCCCCTGGCCACATGGCTTTGGGAGCGCTGCCGAACAGCTCTGCGTGGCGGGCAACAGCGAGGCGTACCTGTGCCTCAGCGTCGCCTGGGTAGGCGAAGGCGGGGGGAGCACCACGGTCCCACGTTGCCTCCCGAGCGCACTGGCTGTCGATGACGAGAGGCAGAATGGGGTGGAAGTAGGGGGTCGCAGTCAGATGCACGAGGCCGGCTTCGTGCGCACGCCGAATACGCGGCAACACCTCACGGCAGTAGCGCTGCGACAGGAGCAGGATGTCGTCGAGTTCCGTAGGGGTGAAGTCGCGCCCCTTATGGAGAAGCTGCTGGACCAGGGGCTCCTCGACGGCGGTGAAGCCTACCCACGACAAATGAAACAGGACGCAAGCATCGATGGCGTCGGCAGCCGTCGCAGCCAAGGGCTCTTCTCGTGCGCGATGCTGGAGTTCCTCGAAGCGGGGGAGGCGGCGAGGCGCCAACGGCGTCGGCGTGGCGTGAACCCGGAAGGCATCAGCGATCACTCGATCGTCACCCTGCACGAGGCCCTTGGCGAGCCGAAGGTATCGATCTTGCCGACGACCTTCGGCGAGATCCTCGAGCTGATCGCAGAGCGAGGGCACCAGGTTGAAGGTCATACCGCCGAGCCCCTCGGCGAGGACCAACGCCGCGAGGTCTGTGTAGGCCCGGAGCGCGTGCATACGCACCCACGGGAGGCCCGCAGACTCGGTCCCTGGCTCTCGGTAGTCGGGTTGGTGAAAGTGCCACCACAACACAGTGTGCATGTTCGCGCTCCCTTTGCGTTTTGGAGACTACGACAAGTTGGCCCGTGGCAGTCGGGCTTGCGGCTTTGCCCTCCCTTGGGCCTATGCTGCCCACGAGGCACTTGGGGGCTACCGAAGACGACGACCGCGAGACAGGCAGACGAAC
>JBMTAX010000657.1:0-2385 GCA_049429145.1 Myxococcota bacterium | reverse complement strand
GTTGCCTTGTAGTAGCCGCCGATATTGACGTGCCCCGACGAGATGCTCGTGGCCGCGCGAATGAGATTGTCAGTCACGCCGGCGGTGAGTGCGAGCAGCAGCGCGAAGAAGAGAGTTACCAAGAAAAGCGCGGTCCCGAGAAACAACGTACGTCGACGCGAAGCGAGCAGGTTGTTCAATGCGATGCGGAGAACAAGCATGATCTCACTCCTTTCCCTGCATGGCGACGACGGGCTGAACGCCTACCGCGAGCCTGGCGGGGTACAGGGTCGCGAAAACGGCCACGACGAGGGTCGCGAGCAGCGCAGCCACGATGTTGGCCCCGGTGACTGTCGGGTACAGTCGCGGCCCTCCAAACAGCACTTGGAACACGTCCGCCGGTGCGGGAATGCCCACTTGATGCAGCCAAGAGACGAAGGCGACACCGACCGATGCCCCCACGACACCCGCGAGCGTACCAAGCACGGCCGTCTCGAACACGACCATGGCATTCACGAAACCCTTCTGTGCGCCGATGGCACGCAAGGTTCCGAACTCGCTCACGCGCTCGAGGGTGGCCATCACCAGGGAGTTGTTCAGGATCACCGTGGTGACGAGGAAGAGAATGACGATGGCGCCGAGCAAGATGCCTCTTACCACCATCGTCATCTGCCCGATGATTCCGGTCGCCTCCCGCCAGTTGGCCACCTGAAGCCCCAGTTTGTCGGCGACGCGTTGCAAGGGCTCCCGCATGGATGCCGCAGCAGAGGAGTCTTCGAGCAGGACTCCGACCGAAATCACCATCCCCTCGTTCACCTTGGCCTGATCGAAGGTCAAGAGCTCTCGGCGCTCTACCTTTTCGATGTCGACCTTCTCGGCCGGCGCCTCGACTACCGTCGTCACCTCCACGGGTTCGTCACCGCCGAAGAGCGCGTCTTCCGCATCCTCGCGAGCGATGTCCTCGACGCCGGTTTTCTCCTTCATGGCGAGGAGCTCCGCGTCGAGTGCGGCCGTACGTTGGCCGTACAATTCCCGGAAGGTGACGAGGTCGGTGAGTGACAGAGCTCCTGCGAGGTCGTTCCCCTCGAGTCCCTCAATGGTGTAGATGCCGAACACTTTCGTGTTGATGGACCTCAAGTATCCGCTCTTCGTGAAGGCGGTCATTGTAATCGTGTCCCCGACTCGGAAGGGATAAAGCTGAATGTGTGGTGCGATGACCTTGTAAAAGAGCTCGTAGCGACGGTCGAAGTTGCTGTCGTCGAGGGTGAGGAACTCTGACAGCACAGCCTCGCTGAGGGGTGTACCCTCTGGCTTACCGAGTTCGGCGGCGAGAGCAGCTGCCACCGTGGGGACTTGGGCGGGAGGCAGCAAATAGAGGAGACGCGGCGACGCGCGTCGCGCTTTCGCAAGCGTCTCTTGTTGCACCGTGGAACCAGCGATGAGCGTGCCACGTGAACGCTCTCGTTGCACGGTGTCAAGGTTCATCGCTACCGCCATTTTGAGTCGACGGTCGAGGAAACTCTTGCCGACGAGCAGTCCGCGGGTGTTGGGAGGGACCCGCTCTCCCTCGACCACAGTGAGGCGGGAGAAAGTCTGAGCGAAGGCGTCAAGGTCCGTGCCGACGAGGCGGAAGATGAACTGGTTGCCTTGTTCACCGAGGGGCGCGAGCTTTGTGTCGAGCCAATCGAGAGCAGAGACAGGATCAGCCCGGAACTCGTCCCAGAACGCCGACGATGAAGCGCGTGCAATGATCGCCAGCGCATCTTCCCCGTCGTTCGCGGTTTCGGAAACGGAAGCCTGCTTCGTCACCTGTTCATTCATGACCGCGATGATGCCCTGTAGCCGCTCTACCAGCGGGCCCACGGCCGTCGTGTCGTTGGCGGTGACCGCGTCGCGCAGGGCATTCAAGTTTCGATCGAGGTCGCCCGGGGAGCCGACCACTGCGTTGGCGAGGCCAATGGGCACCACTCCCTGAATGCCCTCCAGCTTCATCAGTTCCGTTCGAACCTTCTCATAGGATTCCACTTCGCCGAGGTCTTCCGACCCGAGGCCGATGCCACCAAAGAGGCTGAGACTGTCTTTGGCAGTAGCGGAGTACAGCTGGAAATCACCCGAGATGGACTGCACGATGGTCGACCGTGTCGACCGTTCTACGGAGTCCAAGAGGGCGAGGCTGCTCGTGACGAGGAATGCGCCGAACGCCATCAGCCCACCGACAATGAGGGTCTTGTTGCGGTGCGCCCTGAGAGATTGCAGACCGAGATGTACCAGCAGGCGGAGGATTGCGATCATGGGAATGCTCCGCTCAGTGGGCCGGGGCCGCGGCTGCTTTGTCTGTCGACGTCGCGCCCGAGACGATGCGACCATCGAGAATGGCTGCATGTGGGCCCAACCCGGAGCGCATCG
>JBMTAX010000656.1:0-2387 GCA_049429145.1 Myxococcota bacterium | reverse complement strand
GACCCTGCCGCTCGACAGTGCAGCTCCTCTTCAAGCAGACCTCCACACCGGCAAGGTCACCTTTGCATCTCTGCAAGGCGTGCTGCCCCCATTCCGCGAGGCGGTTGCTCGTCAGGGGTCTTTGCGCGGCGAACTCGCCCTCGACGTTGAGGCTGCGGCCCAAGGCGGACATCAACAGGCAAAGGCGTCCATCGCCCTGACGGGGGTCGAACTATCGACCCGCGGTTTTGAGGCGCGCGGCGATGGCACCATCAGCGTCGACTTGGCCCCCACGGGCGACAGCGTCGTCGTCGCGGCCCTCGCTGACCTGACCACCATGATGCTCCGCAGCGATGCAGAGGATGGCTCGAGGGTGCTCGACAAACCCCAGGGGATGCCTCTGCGCGTGAAGGTGAACGTGGCCAAGTCGGGGAGTGCTGCCGAGGTGGAAGAAGCCGCGATGGAGTTTGGCGGAACTCGCGTCGCAGGGCGAGGCAGAGCGACAGGTCTTGATGGACCCTCTCCCGTCCTCGATGTCGACTTCGGCAACGTCGACATCGCGTTCGATGACCTCCGACGTACGCTCCCAGGCGCGGGGCAACTCCCTGCGGGGGGTACCTTCAAGGCGCGGCTCAAACTCATCGGGGCACCCACAGCACTCAGCACCGTGGGCGTCGATGTCAGTGACCTCGGCCTGCGCTTTGGCCGAAGCGAGGTACGAGGCCAACTGAAGCTACACGACCTCGAGTCTCCCGCGATCGATGCCAAACTCGACGTGGTCAAGGTCGCCTTCGACGACCTCGCCCCTCTCCTCGATGAGGACACCCTCCCCAAGGGAGGCCGTTACGAGGGCAAAGTCGACCTGTCGCACCCGCCGACTGCGTCGCCCGCTACCCGCGTCGCGGTACACCTTGACCGCCTCGAGCTGGCCGGGTCGAATCTCGCGGGGAATGCCAGTGTTGTCGTCGATAAAGACACCCGCTTTGCCTTCGATCTGCGCGGTGACAATCTCGACCTCGATGCCATCAGCGCGGCGTTCGAGGAGGGAGATGAGTCGTCATCGAAGGGTGCGCCAAGTCATGACGACAATCCCCACGGTCTCAGCAAGAGCACGCGTGAGAGCCTCGCGCGGGTCAGCGGCGAAGGGAAGATTCGTGCCGCCAGCGTCGTCTATGCCGGGCTACCGATGCAAAACTTCGTCGGCAGCCTTCGCATGCAGCGAGGCGTCGTCGAGTTCGAGGCGCTGGACTTCGGTATCTACGGCGGCACGGTGAGCGCGAAGGGCACAAGCTTCCAGTTGCCCGCGGAATACACGGGCTACGGTTTGAAGCTCAAAGTCGAGGGCCTTGACCTCGGCAGCGCGCTGAAGGCACACAGCGACATCGGCGACGTGCTCCTCGGCAAAGTTTCCCAAGACATTGACCTCACCGGACGCGGCCTTGCCAAGGCAGACCTGATCAGCTCACTGCAAGGGCCCACGACGGTGCGCTCGTCGTCGCTGCGGCTTGGTTCCCTAGATCTGCTCGGCCCCGTGCTTCGCAGTCTCAGCGAGGGCGCAAAGAAGATTCCAGGAGCGCCACCGGTGCGCGCGGCGGTCGCGGACGGGACCCAGCTGCAGGATGTGGAGGCGTGGCTGCGCCTCCAGGGCGGCAGATGGACGCTTGAACGACCTCTCGTCAGCAAGACCGCCTTCGGTCAGGTCACCTTCACGGGCGGGGCAGGGCTAGACGACAAGCTGGCATTGGACGCCCTACTGGCCCTATCCCCGTCGACGATCAAGGGGTGGACAGGCGGAAAGGTCATTCCCAAAGACGACGTCACGGTGCCCCTCAAGGTCGGGGGCACATGGCAGCGGCCCGAGGTGAAGGGCCCCGATGCTTCAACGCTGGCGCGCTCCGTCTTCGTGTCTGCCCTCGGCGCGGGGCTCGAGCAGGCGGGCAGCGAGGCACTTTCCGCGGCGACGAGCCAGGCGCAAGAGGCGAAGCGCCAAGCAGAGAGCGCGGCGAAAGAGGCGGCTGCAGCGGCCGAAGCAGAGGCAAAGCGCGCCGCTGACGAGGTGAAGCGCAAGGCCGAAGACGTGAAGCGCCAAGCTGAGCAAGAGGCCAAGAGAAAAGCCGACGAACTCAAGAAGAAGGCCGAACAAGAGGCAAAGAAGAAGGCTGACGACGCCAAGAAGAAGCCCGAGCAAGAGGCCAAGAAGAAAGCCGACGACGCCAAGAAGAAGGCCGAGAAAGAAGCGAAGAAGCTACTCGGATTGTGAACAAACCCGTTGCCCAGCATCGACCCGTTCCCTCGAACTGCCCCTTCGGCGAGCGAGGGGTCAGGCTTGCTTAGCCGTCCCCCTCGGCGGGGTCGACGCTGCGCAGCCACACCTCGAGGTCAGCGACGGTCAGCGTTCCGCTGGGGTC
>JBMTAX010000655.1:0-2402 GCA_049429145.1 Myxococcota bacterium | reverse complement strand
CTCATGACGACGTGTGCGCCCTCGCGCGCCAGCGCTCTTGCGGTCTCGAGCCCGATCCCGCTGTTCGCACCAGTGACGACGACTACTTTGCCTTTCATGGAAGACCTCCACACCCTGCCCGAAGAAAACTAGAGTTGGGCACGCGCTCGCCCATCGGCTGGCGGCACCCACGACGTCACTCGCATCGACCAAGCACCGGGCGCATGGGCCAACCGCGGACCCAGCCAAGCGCATACGCCCGCCAACTCATCGACGACACCGTCAGGGGGTCGGACCATCACGAGCCCGCTGCCGACGAGCCTGCCGCGGCTGACGAGTGTGGGAGCCGTCGACAACTCGACCACTACGGCGCCGACGCCTTGTGCCTTGATGCGCTCCATCATGGCGTTTGGTCTTGTCAGGCTCTTCACCGGGTACCACAGCAGAAACGACGATGACGGTCTGTGTTTCGCCGCAGCGATGAGCGCATCGGGGACCTGCGTCCACTCGGCTTTCGCTGTCCACGGTGGGTCGCATAGCACCGTGACGAGGTCGTTCTTCAGCGAGCGGAACCCCTGCGCCAGTGCAGCCACCCCATCGGTTTCGCTGACACTCACCGCTTCGTACGGGGTCATGGCCGTGCGGAGATGCACCGCCGACTCCGCGTGGGTCTCGAACAGCGTCGCCCCTGCATCGGTGCCTTGTAGCGCCCGCGCTGCGAGCAGCGGTGAACCCAGATAGCGCACGCCCTTTCTGGAAGGCCGCGCGTCGAGCAACTCGAGGTAACGCCGCACCGCCATGGGGGCCTGGTCGATATCCTCTGCCTCGAGGAGGCGGCCGATGCCCTCGCGCCACTCTCCCTGCGGCCCCAGGTGATAGCGCCCTGCGCCAGCATGCGTCTCGACGTAGTGCAGTGACTTCCCGTGCGCACGCAGGCGGTCGAGCCACGCAACAAGTGCGATGTGTTTGAACACATCAGCGACGTTACCGGCATGGTAGCGATGCTCGTAGACGCCATCGCGCGCGGGTGCGGGTGGTTGTGACACGTGGCCAGCCTGGGGGATCGAGAGCCGTCAGGCAACGCTTTGCTGCGCGACGGCGTCAGAAAGTCGGAGAGGTTGTATGGTCCATCGAAACACCCTGGCGTTGTGGAAGGTTTTGGCAGGGGTGGTCGCCGCTGGCGTCAGCTGCGGTGCGTGTGCTTCGCTGCTTGGGGCGGCGCGCCCGCAGGGGCAGCCGTCTTCCGAAGCCGAGCAGCTCACCGACAGGATGCTGCAACAACTCCACAGCGCCGGGTTCGAGCACACCGGAGCATTGCGCTTTCGCATGGGAAACGCACGGCCCCTGATCCTGTGGGACAGGGAACGCAGCTTCGTAGAGGTGCGTCACGACGATGGTTTGCGCGTTTTGCTCGACCTCAATAGCAGGCTTGCCGTCGCCGACCGTGCTGGTATCGCGGTCAAGAACGAAGAACTGCCGAAGCTAGCGGATGACGCGTACGCAGTCTGGGCCAATGACTCCTTTTGGCTGGTGGCTCCCTTTAAGGTGCGCGACCCCGGCACGCAGCGCAGCGTCGTAGAAGACGCCACGGGCAGCGGTCTTCTCGTCGAATATACGTCCGGGGGAGTGACCCCAGGAGATGCCTACTTATGGGAGTTCGACGACGCCGGTCGTCCCCTCGCGTGGCGCATGTGGGTACAGGTGCTGCCCATCGGGGGCCTCCGTGTGGAATGGCGAGACTGGGTGACATTGCCCACAGGGGCGGTGGTCGCGAAGACCCGTGCTCTCGGAGGGGTATCATTTCACTTCGATCCCCTCGAAGCCGCAGCTCATCTCGATGAGCTCGTCGGTACAGGCGACCCGTTTGGCCCCCTGGAGGCGCGGCTGCGGAAGGAGTGACGACGCGTCAGCGAGTGTTCGGCGACCGGGCTCCCGTCGCCTTCGTCACAGTCCGGCGCCATTGTCCTCGATGGAAGCCCCCAAGAGTTGTCGTTTGAGACTCGATTGCACCGGTCGTGGACCGAGCCACACCGAGAAGAGTGCGCGCATGAAGTCGTCACCCTCCAGCAAAATCGCCTCGTTGCGCGGACCTTGTACGGTGGTGCCGCGTCCAGGAACGTAGGTCACGGTGAGGACCTCACCACGCTTGACGTCGGGGAGAGCCGACGTCAGCCGATCGAGTCGTGCCGCAAGGCTCGGCAGTTCAGCACGTGAATTCTTCTCGAAGCCCTCGCGGATGGTCTTCCCCACCTGCTCCTTCGTGAGATCGCGCAGCATGTGGAGCTCCATGTGCTTGACCTGCCCATTGCGGATGAGTTCCTCAGCGTCGTTGGTCGGCCGCGCCACATACAGGCCGCAGGCGTACAGCTTCCAGACCTTCGTACGGAGACCAGCGCCGTTGAGGGAAACATCCTCGCCCGCCC
>JBMTAX010000654.1:0-2406 GCA_049429145.1 Myxococcota bacterium | reverse complement strand
TGGCAACGGGCGCGAGGCGATGCTGGAGAGGCCCGTGGTACGACCGATCAACGAGCTTCTCTCGACCCTCTCGCGCGCCCCTGTTGCCCCTGCGGCGATAGAGGAGAAGCTGGTGTGGCTCGGGGAGCTCGTCGCCCGCCTCGTCGCCGCGGCGAGCGCCTTTGCCGAAGAGCCCGGCGGTATCCTCGCGGCGCAGCGCGCGCTCCTGGTGATGCCGGGGCTACCCGGAGCGATGACACGAGACCTGGGCGCACTGCGGGAACGGATCCGCCCGCGCGGCACTGACAACGGTCTCACACGCCTTCTGGACAGCGCACCACGGCGCTCCGTCATCAAGGTGACGCACGCGCCTTCCCCGGAAGAGATGCCCCCTGCCCTGCGCCCCATGGCGCGGGAGCTCACTCAGCTTGCACGAGAACTGCAGGCCCTCGACGACCTCGCGTATGCCCTCGACGACAGGAGCGATCTGAGCGCGGGGGCGTTGGTGCTCGACGCTGTCTTCGACCTCGGCGCAGCCTGCGGGACCTTCGAGAACGCCGAAGTGACTGGCTTAGGGGCGCTCTTCGTCTCGCACCGCTCCCTGGATCCGCGTCTCGCGACGCTGTTGGCGTTGCGTCGCGCGGTGGAAACCCTCGACGGGGCAGTGCTGGTCGAGGCAGAGCGTGGGGGTGTGCTTCGGGCGCTCTCGCTGTGGGTGCTTGCTGGTCGCACGGCTCGCGGCCAAACCCTGGAGGCCAGCAAAGACCGCGTCCTCCTCGATCAGTTGCTCCAAGGCGCGGGCCTCGCCCCCGTGGAGGTATTCGACGCGGCGTCGCTGTGGCTGGATCTCGAGGCCCGCCACGAGCCGTGAAGAGCAGCGCGAGGTCAGCCCCCCAATAGACGCGCACAACCCGCCGTCGCCATGTGGGCGATCTCTGCGTTCTCATCGCTCCGACACCGGGAGAGGGTGCGTTCGAACGCCGGATCACCGAGGCTCACCATCGCCCAGATGGCCAGGGCACGAATCTCGACGTCGTCCGTTTGGGCATCATCGACGAGGCGACGAACCACCCGCTCGCGCTCCCTCGACTCCTGAGTGCCCCGGTACCTTTCGACCAACTCCTCGTAGGTACTCTGAAGCTCCGTCTCGGTATCGCCACGCACGGAGCGCAGCGCGGCGGAAGCCCCCTTCGTCCAAGGGGCATCGACGTCGTCAGTCTTGATGGAGTCCTGTGACGCGACAGCCGCGACAAGTGCGTTCGCGGGCGGTGCACGCAAAGCAAGCGCTGCCAAGGGCTGGACCAGGGGCGCAGTGTTTGCCTCAAGGACGGCAGGAGGAGGACCCGAAGTGGGGAGCGTCGCGAGGGGAGCCGACGACGTCACGGCCGTGCCGCGGGCCTCGATGCGCCCGAGGGGCGGAGGCGCGGGGGGGCGCAAGCTCCCCGCGCGACGGACTGCCTGGCCGCCGAAATCGGCCTCGGGGATACGCCAGGGCGCCACCGAGGGCACGGGGCCGCGAGGGGTGAAGTCGTCGTGCACCACCGGCCTCATGGTTTCGTCCCACGTCGTCGACGCTGGCTGTAGCTGGGCCGCGAGTTGCTCCTGCAGAGAGCGAGGGGCCGAGGGGGGAGGCCTCAGCGCCGCGCGGTGCCGTGGGGCGGAGGGGGGCATCGCGAGGTCTTCGAGGCCAGTGAGTGCGAGTGGCTCGATCTCGCGACGCGCCTTGCGGGCGAGTTCCTGTCCTTCAGCTCGCGCGGCGTCGAGTAATGCCCCCACACCGCCTGGCAAGCGAAACGACGCTGTCAGCACGTGCACGGTCAACGGCGCTTCGTCGGGCGCCACATAAACTCCCTCGTACACGGCGGCGCCTCCGGTCTCCTCCTTCAGAAGGCCGGCGGCAGCGTCGAACACCCCCATGGGCGTGGCCCTCAAAAGTGCCGCGGGCCCCGTGACCACCAAGGCCAAATAGGCGACCTGGGCCAGGGAAGTGCCTTGCACGAGGTAGGCGCCACCGTCGATTCCGGCCTGCACGACGTCGATGAGCTGGCGGGCCTCAAGCCCCTGATCCAACGCCGCCTCCGACAATTGAATTCTCGTCGTGTGCATCTGGACGATTCCGCCGGAGAGCAACACCTTGCGGAGGTCCTCGCTATCGAAGGTGCGAATGGACCATAGGTCGTCACGGCGGTTCCAACGGTTGATCTCGTCGAGCACCCCGAGCACCGCCTCGTTCACCGCGGGGTAGTAATGGAGCAAGTCGAGGCCCGGAAACGAAGTGAGCAACCGCTCGTTGTCGACGAGGATTCGGCCCGCGAGTTCGACGGCGGCGAGTTCGTTGGCGGCGCGCAGGGCATTCACCTTCGTGATGCTGCTCTCAGAACGGGACGGCATCGTCGTCAAGCTGAGCAAAGGAACCCCGAGGGGGGC
>JBMTAX010000653.1:0-2412 GCA_049429145.1 Myxococcota bacterium | reverse complement strand
CAGCCAGCCTGGTTGGTGCTCGCCGATGGCACCTGCTTTCGGGGCTTTGCCTTCGGACATCGTGGTGAAGTGGAGGGAGAGGTCGTGTTCAACACCTCGCTCTCCGGGTATCCAGAATTGCTCACGGACCCGTCCTACAAGAGGCAGATCGTCACTTTGACCTACCCGGAGATCGGGAACTACGGCGTCGCGAAGCGTGACGCGGAGTCAGCTGGGGTTCAGGTGAGCGGGCTCGTGGTGCGCTCGTTATCCTCGCAGGTCAGCAACTGGCGCAGCGACGTTGCGCTGGAAGAGTGGCTGCAAGAGGCCATGGTGCCCGGTATCTGTGGCATCGATACGCGAGCATTGGTGCGGCACATCCGTGACGAAGGCGCGATGATGGGCATCTTGTCCTCGCTGCCGGATGCCGACCCGGTTTCCCTCGCCGCGCGTGCCAAGGCCCTGCCCTCCATGGCTGGCTGCGCGCTGATCGACGAGGTAACCTGCGATGCCCCGTATGAGCACACCGACGGCCTCGAGGACGATGACGGGAGCCCTATCGCCCCCCTTTCTCCGCCGCGCTTCCACGTCGTCACCATCGATCTCGGCATGAAGCGCATGATGGCGCGGCTGCTCGTGCATCACGGCTGCCGCGTGACCATCGTGCCCGCGAGCACCAGCGCTGATGACGTCATGGCCCTTCACCCTGACGGGGTCTTCCTGACCAATGGCCCAGGCGACCCCGCCACGGCCGTCACGACGACGGAGACGGTAGCGGGGCTGCTCGGGCGGGTGCCGATCTTCGGCATCTGCATGGGCCATCAAGTGCTCGCGCAGGCCATCGGCGCCAAGACGTACAAAACCCGCTTTGGGCATCGTGGCGGGAACCAGCCCGTCATTGGGCCCGATGGGCGCGTACTCATCACGAGCCAGAACCATGGCTTCGCCGTCGACACCACGACGCTTCCGCCCCACGCGCAACAAAGTCATCGCAATCTGAGCGACGACACCAACGAGGGGCTCTCGCTGCCGGAACATTGGGCCTTCAGCGTGCAATATCATCCTGAGGCTGCCCCCGGCCCCTATGACGCCCGAGGCCACTTCCAAACCTTCATCGAACTGATGGAGCGGTTCCGCGCCACCCGCGCAGCGCCACACCAGGTCGCCAGCTGACGAGTCGATGGCGAAAGGTTGGCCCCCCGTGCCTCGCGGGGCGCGGCATCGCTCGATTACGGGCAGCCCCCGGGGGGCTCCCCGACAACCACATATTCGAGCCACTGCTCGACGAGGTCACCAGCCCCTGCGACGAAATGTATCCCCGAGCCGGTGACGTGGGAGTACAGCACGCTCGCGCGCACCTCGCTGTCGAGATTCTCCGCCAGCGCCTTGCCATAGAAAGCCGTGTGCCAATCGGTCGGCGATGGCGGCGAGGACGACGCTCCCCACGATGTACCGGCCCCAGTGGCGCTCTTGTTGCTGCCAGCGTGACAACTGGCGCACCCGGTCAGCTTCGTCGTCACCGCGAGTTCTTCGAAACGCGTGAAACTCTCTTCCTGCGTGGGGGGCACGGGGGTGCAATCTTGTGGCGAAGAGGGTTCCACTGGCTCCTCATCGACTGGCGGCGGCTCCTCGGGACCTGCATCGACGCAGATCCGTTCTCCTGGCGTCGTCACCCCCGCCGAGCGGGCCTCGAGCCACGTGACAACGGCCTGTTGGGCCACAGCGTCTGCGGGGTGGGACGAGGAGATGGTTCCGCTGAAGGACGCATAGAGGCGCGTCTCGGTGGGCGCCATCGGCCCGTCTCGCTCGAGGAGAGCGCTCGCTGCAGCGAACCAGCCTTGATCGGTGTCCTCGGACGCGCCCCAATTGATGTTCACACCTGTAGGGCTCTTGTTGCGGTGACAAATGGCACAGCTGAACTCTGCGCGTACCCCGGTGTCAACGAAGGCGGCCAAGTCCTCCTCGGGGGTGAGATCGCGGCGCTGGTCCTCCTCGAAGTAGCAATCCTCGCCTGCGTCCCCCGTAGGTCCGGCGTCGACGGGAGGTCCCGCATCTGCCGGAGTTCCAGGGTCGATGCCGACACCACCATCGGTCGTGTCACCTGGTGTCCCGCTGTCAATGTATGGAGTGGGCCCTGGGGCGACGCCGTACACCTCTCCGGTGCCGCACCCGACCCCAAGCCCGCTCCACAGGAAACAGAGCCACGGCACACAGAGAGAGCGATGAAGCGGCGAGGAATGAAGTCGACCCATAGACGGCAGTCTAGCAGACACGCGGCACGCTTTTCTCGTCGCGCGGTTTCCCTCCGAGTCCCTCGCGCTGGCAGGTGCTCTCATCGAAATCTTGGCCGCGTGAGGCGACCGGCCCCTCTGCATGCCCGTCCTGCAAACGGGGACCGACGACTCTCTGTCGCAGCCAGGAAGCCCACACACC
>JBMTAX010000652.1:0-2418 GCA_049429145.1 Myxococcota bacterium | reverse complement strand
TGCATCAAGAGGAGCTGTGGGATGGAGCCCTCGCTAAGCTGAGTGGTGTCACCCTTGTTCGCAGCGGCGAGCGCGGAGGAGAGTCCGCCGGGGGGCGCGGGTCCGTCGTCTTCGCGGGAGGCCAGCCGCCGCACGGGGGCCATCTCTGACATGAAAACGGCGTCGTAGCGACCAAACGTGAGTTTGTCTCCGGAGCTGAGCTCGCGATCCCCTTCGATACGCTGGCCGTTCAGTAACACTCCAACGGAAGAACCAAGGTCGGTCACCGCGTATGTCGCGCCCCGACGCTCGATTCGCGCATGGAACCGGGAAAGCGTGGGATCGTCGAGAATGATGTCGTTGTCGGGATGCCGGCCCACACCGACAACGGCCTTCATCAGGACGTGCTCCTCACGGTAGACACCATCTCGATAAAGGTTGACGCGGGCCATTTCAGGGAAGTGTAGCGCGAAGCGGCTTCCGGCGGGCAGCGTTACGACCACAGTGGAACAATAGGACGCAGAGCAAAGCCGCTGACCATGGCCTCGCGGTACGACCAGGCGCAGTGCCACACCCCGCGGTCTCGACGACAACGCTCGGGGGAGGCGGTAGCGTCGCAATTCCGCACTCCCCTGGCCCCTCCCCAGCCGGGTAGAGGGTACACAGTCCAGCCACATCGTCGGCAGCGAGGTCACGCTTGCTGATGTCCCCTGCTTGCGCCGAGGCGTACATGGTCGCCGCGGCAGCATCGGGTTCGGACGCCGGCGGGTGATCGAGCCCCAGGACGTGCCCGAGCTCGTGGGTGAGCATGTTCTTGAGGTCGTGGACGGTGGAACAGTCGGCAGCATCGCAGTTGCTGAACACAAAGCGCGCGTCGTTGATCTCGATGTCAGCATCGACGATCCGCCCCGTCGATCGCACGAAGGTCACGGTGGTGATGGCGAGGGCGCTGCCTGCGTGCAGCCACTGGTCTTGCGGATCGCCAGCGATGTCGTTGCGGAAAACAACGATATTGCGGTTCTCCGAGGAGCCTGTCCCGGCGGCCCAATCGAACCCGACCCAGCGCTCCTCCGTCGAGGCTTCCACACGGAAGGCAAAATCGCTGCAGGGCGCGTCACTCCATTGTGCGGCAGCGTGGGTGAGCGCCGCCGCAACGTCTGCCTCGCTGACCTCTTCAGCGGGACTGACGCTGGGCCGAATGACGACGTCACGACGTGACCAGGCAAGGGAAGCGCCTTGGTCGGTCTGGGTGCAACGGAAAGCAGCGGCCTCGTGCACCCCCGAAACCAGGAAGAGCCAGAGACACAGCCCCGCACGACCCCCGAGCCCACCAAGAAGTGCGTCCCAAACCCAAGGTCGAGCTTGCCCCCGACGGGCCCCCATGGTGAGCAATGGGCGACAGAACATCATCGTGCTGCCGCCCCTTGGCCTCCGTCGAGCGGCGGCGGGGGTTCACTGGACAGCGAACTGACCGGAACCATGCCGTAGCGAAGCCCGACCACCCCCCGTGCACCGCCGGGGCCCACGGGTGGACCGAGGAGCAACAAGTACTCGGCGCCAACGTGCAGCGATGGACTCTCTGGCACCCATTGTGCGATGTCGCCGACAGTGCCGCCAGGCACGCCGACGACGATGCGACGATGTTCCTGCTCCATGGGTGCGAGGTCCCCCTGGTGCAGCTGCACCACCGCCACCTCGTGCAAAGTGACGATGCGGCTGTTGCGAGTCCCCGTCCACGACGCCGACGCTCTCTCGACTCGCACGTGCGCGACCACGTCTGCGCGCATGCGCAGCTCATGGAATCGGGTGTCGACGAGAGTAGTGCCGTAGGCGAGGACGGAGGTGAGGCCGAGCGCGGAGGCGATCCACCCGCCCCTGAGCAGTTGCTCGCGGCTCACGGCGTGCCTCCATCGTCGGTGCTACCGGTTTGAACCGCACCATTGCGCTCACGTTGCTCAGCCATGAGTTCCTGCAGCGTCTTGACTCGAGATACCGGCTTCTGTTCCGCCGTGGGGGATGCCTGGTTCGCGCGCTGCTCGGCCATGAGTTCTTGCAGGGTCTTGACCCGCGCACTCGACGAAGAGGGCCCCTCGGCGTCGCCCCCGCCACGTTGCTCTTGCATCAGTTCCTGCAGCGATTTGACGCGCCCCCCGGAGCCTGCCGGAGGTACATCCTGCGCCGGCTGATGCGGGATCGCTGGGCCACTCGGCGGCGGGACGGACTCTGTCGAGGAATCTCCCTCGAGGAACCGGACGAGGCCCGTAGAGAGCGGGGGGATCCAAGTGATGAGCAACAGCCCGATGAACATGATGACGAGCGTAGGCAACACCGCCACGATCACCTCACCGAGGCTGCGGCGGAACAGAGTCGAGGCCACGAAGAGGTTGAGGCCGATGGGGGGCGTCAGGTAGCCGATCTCTAGATTGACGATGAAGATGA
>JBMTAX010000651.1:0-2427 GCA_049429145.1 Myxococcota bacterium | reverse complement strand
ACCTGGATGCGACGCTGTAGCCGTTCTTCGTCGTCGTCATCGAGAATAGGCACCGCCGCTTGGGCCAAGATTGGACCCGTGTCGACGCCTGTGTCGACGAGGTGCACCGTGCAGCCGGTGACGCGCGCCCCAGCGTCGAGAGCCTGGCGTGCGGCGTGGTTGCCGGGGAACGCGGGGCAGAGCGCGGGGTGCACGTTCACGATGCGGAGAGAGAAGCGCTCGACGAAGGTGGCGGTCAACACTCGCATGAAGCCCGCAAGCACGACGATCTCTGGCGCATAAGGACCGAGGGCGGTGAGCATCCCTTCTTCGAAGGCCCCGCGCGAGGGAAACCCGCGATGATCGTCGTCGTCGTGTGCGATTCCGGCGTCGCTGGCGCGCTCGAGCACGCGCACCGCAGGACGGTTCGAGAGCACACAGCAGACCTGATAGGGGCTCCCTTCGACCCGGCTGTCGTCGAGGAGTGCCTGCAAGTTAGAGCCAGACCCCGACACGAGCACCGCTACCCGCAGAGGCGCACCCGGTGTGCATGGGGCTCGTTCGATGAGGGGAAGCGAGGGGCTCACGAACGGCGCTCGCCGTGAAAGTGTACCCCCGACCCGCCCGTGACTTCGCCGATCACCTGGGCGGGGATCCCTTCGCGCGCGAAGTGCGCCAGGGTGCGATCGGTATCGCCGGGGGACACCGTCAGGCAGAAGCCGATGCCGAGGTTGAACGCGCGCAGCATCTCGTCATCGTCGACGGGGCCGTTGTCGCGCAGGTAGCCAAAGAGCGCCGGCTCGATCCAGCTCCCGCGGTCGATGCGGGCGCCGAGTCCATCCCGGAAACCCCGGGTGAGGTTTCCCGGGAGACCGCCGCCGGTAATGTGGGCCATGGCGCCGACGGTGACCCCCTGGGCCAACAGCGAGAGCACCGGACGCACGTACAGCCGCGTCGGCTCGAGCAGCAGCTCTGCCACCGTTTTCCCTTCCAGCAGCTCGTCACCCACCTCGAGACCACGCTTGCGCAGCACCGCCCGGGCCAGGGAGAACCCGTTGGAGTGCAGTCCCGACGAGGACAACCCGATGATGGTGTCGCCGACCTGTTGTCGGCTGCCGTCGATAATCGCTGAGCGCTCGACGACACCAACGCAGAACCCTGCGAGGTCATAGTCCCCATCGCGATAGAGGCCAGGAAGTTCCGCGGTCTCCCCGCCGGTGAGTGCGCAGCCCACCGCCTCGCAAGCGCGGGCGATGCCGCTCACCACCGTGGCCATCTCGCCTGGGTCGAGACGCCCCGTACCGAAGTAGTCGAGGAAGAACAGCGGCCTCGCCCCAACCGTGAGAATATCGTTGACGCACATCGCGACGAGGTCTTGGCCCACGGTGTCGTGGCGGCCAGCGGCGATGGCGACGAGGAGCTTGGTGCCGACACCGTCGGTGCCGGACACGAGCACGGGGTCGTCGAGGTCGCCGAGGGCGTCTTTGAGAGAGAAGAGGGACCCGAAGCCACCGATGCCGCCGAGCACCCCCTTGATGTGGGTACGGCTCGCGGCTCCTTTGATGCGCTCCACGGCTTCGTCGCCCGCTTCGATGTCGACGCCCGCGCTCTGGTAGGTCAGCCCATGACTCGTCATGGGTGCTCTCTGCCAAATGCGGCGCCGCGCGACAAGGAGGCCTCGAGGTTCTCTACATCTTCTCAGGCCCTGCCGAGACGCTACACTTTTACCGCCATGCACGTATGCGTGATCATTCCTGCTCTCGACGAGGAGGGTGCCATCGGGACCGTGGTGAGCGGTTTCCTGCGTGCCCTTGACGGCGTGGAACTCGCGGGACACCGACTCGGGTGCCAGGTGCTCGTCGCCGACAACGGGTCCACTGATGCCACCGCTGCCCGCGCCCAAGAGGCCGGCGCCGTTGTGATCTCGGCGCCTCAGCGGGGGTACGGCAGCGCCTGTCTCGCTGCGCTGGCTGCGTTGCCCCCCGACACAGAACTCGTGATGTTCGCCGATGGGGACGGCGCCGATGACCCCGGTGACGCTACGGCGCTCCTGTTGCCCATCTTGCTGGGCGAGGCTGACCTCGTCATCGGTTCACGGGTGCTCGGGGAGCGCCTACGCCTGGTAGAGCCCGGGGCCCTCACTCGGCCGCAGGTCTTCGGCAACCAGCTCGCGACGACGCTGCTCCGCTGGGTATTCGGCATGCACTTCTCTGACCTCGGCCCGTGTCGCGCCGTCTCCCGAGCAGCCCTCGAGCGGCTCGCCATGGATGACCGTAACTTCGGCTGGACCGTGCAGATGCAGGCACGCGCGGCCCGCATGAGGCTCCGCACCCGCGAGGTCCCCGTGCATTACCGGCGGAGGCGCAGCGGTCATTCTAAGGTGTCGGGAGATGTGCGTGGGTCGATCCTCGCGGGAGGCATCATCCTGCGTACGCTCGCGATCGAGAG
>JBMTAX010000650.1:0-2444 GCA_049429145.1 Myxococcota bacterium | reverse complement strand
GAGGCCTGCGCACAAAAGAAAGCAGTCAGCCCCCGCGAGGTGACGCTCGACCAGCGCGCGCACCGCGTCGGCGTGCTCGCGAAGGCAACTGGCTCCATAGGCCGGGTCTCGACCCGCCCCCTCACCTCCGCCGAGCCCGATGTCGAGCACCAACTTGCTCGGCACGCCGAGCCCGTCGTGCTGCCCCAGGGCGCGAACGTCGCTCTGGGCGGTGTTGAGCAGCACGGCACGGTGGCCACGTCGTCGCCACTCAGCCGCGAGGTTCCCGCCAGCCTGCCCGAGACCGACGGCGCAGATGTGGAGCGCGCCGGGATTCGTACCGGTCATGACTGGCTCTCCGTCGACGATGCCGCGTGCAAGAGCCCGATAGAGGCGAGCGCGAGCACCACCTGGGTCGCCATCATGTCATCGAGCCCCGCAGCGTCACGGAAAGCACGGAGGGTGGTCCCCTCACCGACGAGCGCGACGATGTCACCACCGCGCAGGAACGGGGCGACCCGACCGGCCATGTGAGCGAGGCCGTCGCCGGGCCGCAGGCTCGCAAATTCAAGCTCACGAGCGCGTCCCAAAAGCTCGCCAGGGCTCGTTCCTCGACGCTGTGCCTCGAGGACGAGGCCAAATGGATTGAGCGCAAAGGGCGGGGGAGTATCGGACAGATGGGGAGTCGCTCGCTCCTCGGCTTCGCAGCACTCGATGGCCGCCACCTCTAGAGTGCCCTCGACGATCATCTGCCGCATGACCTGCTCGATCTCCGTCGCCGCCACGGCCCCTGACTCGACCAGACTGCTGAGCAGCTGTCCCTCCGAAACGGGGGTTGGGCGGGCATCTTGAGGCAGATGACCACTGGCGACGAGACGCTCGAAAAGATCCTCATCGCCACGAGGCGAACAAGCCCACGCAATCTCGCCCTGGAAGAAGTACAGCTGCCAGAGGCGGTCGGGTCTGCCCGCCGAGACGATCCCCGTAAAGCCACGGGCGCACGCTTCCAAGAGGACAGCGCTACCTCGACGAGGCGGAGCAGCCGCAGCCTCGTCGAGCGATGCCGTGGCATGTTCGGCGCCAACGGCCGGGGGCGTTGCCTCGACAGGACCAGCCACCGGCGTTTCGAGGAGACCAGCCGCGAGTTCCATCGCCGCTGGATCGACGACGACGCGCTCGCTGCGCGTGCCGGGTCGCAGGTCGGAAGCGGGGCCCTCTTCGCTGAACTCCACATCTATGCCAGGCTCATCGGGCGCGATCTCGAAGTCATCCTCGACAGGAAGTTGTGGAAGCGTGAATGGAGGTGTCGCGGCCTCGAATGATGCGTCTCCGCTGTCGGGGGAGGCCGGGGGGTCCCGACCCAAGATGGCGGCGACGAGCCTGGGCGCATCGTCTTCCCACTCGAGGACGGTAACCTCTGCACCGAAAGCGTTGCTCACCAGGCTGACGTCGTCGGTCTCGGCGTAGCACCAAATATCTGGCATCGATGCATGTCGACGGGCGAGCTGCACCATGCCTCGCAACGAGAGAGGATTGGGTCCCGCGTGGACGCATAGGATGTCAAACCTCGCGTCCGAGAGCGCAGCCATGCCGCTGAAGGGCTCGCCGACCACTCGCGTGAGCGCTCCTTGCTCGCGGAAGCTCTCCCGGATCGACTCCCGCCTGGTCACGTCTGCGTCGACGATGAGCACGCTCTGTCCCATAGATCTCCCTCTGCACGCGCACTGTAGCCGGGGACCGACAGGAACGCACCTTGCGACACGCTCGGACGACACGGGGACGTTCGGCAGGCAGTGGACGCTCCCGACTTCCGTAGATAAGAGCCGCTGTGGAAACGGTCGTGCTTCTGCTCTAGCGGTCTCACTCGTCGACCCATCGTTGCGCTGGCTGCTGGGCCTGTCTGGCTCCGCATGGTGCACCACTGCGGCGCTGAGGAGAGCCTGTGGCAGCGAATGTGCGGTACCATGCTTGCGAGAAGCGGGTCATGGCGTCGAGGTAAAGATGACGAGAATGGTGTTCTGCAAACGGCTGCAGCGAGAGGCCCCCGGGCTTGCCGCCCCGCCTTTGTTCGGGAAGGTGGGCCAAGAGCTGTACGAACACGTTTCGGAGGAGGCTTGGGCCGAGTGGCAGGAGATGCAGCTCAAGATCGTCAACGAATACCACCTCGACCTCTCCGACAAAGAAAGTCGCAACACCTTGAGCCGCCAGATGCGTACCTTCCTGGGTTTGGACGCACAGGGCACCACCGAGGGCCTCCTCGAGGTAGGCACCCCGCCGGAGCAGAAATGACCCGCCGTGGGTCCAGCCGACCACCGACCCGGCAAGGCCGTCGCAGCGATCGCCTTCCGGCCAGCGGCGAGAAGGTCGCCGCGCGAGGAGCGGACCGGCGCGAACAGGCGGCCTTTGCAGACAGCCAAGAGCCGGTCTGGTTGCGGGTCGCTCTCGACGCGCTTGCCCGGCACCGG
>JBMTAX010000649.1:0-2446 GCA_049429145.1 Myxococcota bacterium | reverse complement strand
GTCTCGGTGTGCAAGGATTGAGCGCTGCTCGTTTCTTGCACGCTCGTGGCGCTCGGCTGCTTCTCGCTGATGATGCACCCATCGGTCAGGTGGAGCAGCGCTTGGCGGATATCGGTTTCTCGCTTCGCGGGATGACGCTGCTTGAGTCAGGACTTCATCCCGGCCTGGTGCAAGATATCGACTTCCTGGTGCTCTCTGCTGGAGTGCCGCGCGATCATGTCGCTTTGCGCGCGGCCATCGCCCACGGCATCCCAGTGGTGAGCGAGATCGAAGTGGCGGCAGCCCATCTCCCCGATGCCACGTTTCTGGGAATCACGGGTACCAATGGAAAGTCTACAACCACTACAATGCTCGGTGCGATTCTGCGACAAGCTGACCCCCAGGCATTCGTTGGTGGCAATCTAGGTACGCCCCTTTGTGATGCATTGGATTTCGGCGCCATGCCCCGATTGGTTGCCCTCGAGCTCTCGAGCTACCAGCTTGAGACGATCGAGTCACTCCGTCTCGCGGCAGGGATCATTACGGGACTCGCGCCCGACCACCTCGACCGGTATCCCGATGTCGATGCCTACTGGAAGGCGAAGGCTAACCTTCTGGGTCTCCTTGGTAGCGACGGCGTTGCCATCCTCAATGCGCAAGATCCCAATAGCCAGCAGGTGTTGTTTCCGCAGCGGAAAGGACCTGGCTTCGATTTTGGGGTCGGCAGGGGTTCCTTGGGGGTAGCCATCCAAGGCCGGGTGCTGGAGCTGACGACTGAAGCAAGGACTATTGCCCTCGAAATAACCAACGAGCGAATCGTCGGACATCACAACCTGATGAACGCTGCTGCGGCTTGTGCAGGTGCACTTGCTATAGGTTTGACGGCGGAGTCCTGTGAGAGCGGACTACATGCCTGGCCGGGTATCGAGCACCGCCTGGAGCGGCTGGGGGTTGCCTGTGGCCTAGAGTGGTTCAATGATTCGAAGGCTACCAACGTCGATGCGGCAGTCACCGCGTTGCGCAGCTTTGCGTCAGGGGTGCACCTGATCGCTGGAGGCAAAGGGAAGGGTTCCTCTTACGCGCCCCTGGTGGAGACGTCGGTTGGCCGTGTGGAGGCAGTTTATGTCATCGGTGAGGATGCCGAGGTCATCGCCGACGCCTTCGACGGACAAATCCCCGTCGTACGCGCCGGGACCCTCGAAAATGCTGTAGCACAGATTCTGGCTCGGGCAGCGCCGGGGCAGACCCTACTGCTTGCTCCGGCCTGCGCGAGCTTCGATCAGTTTCCGAACTATAAGGTCCGAGGCGAAACCTTGCGACGGCTCTTCTCCGCTGCTGGGGGGGCGTCATGACGAGAGCGCCCAGAATTGACCTCGTAATTGCTCTGGCCGTGCTTGTGTTGATGGGACTGGGCATGGTGATGGTCGCCTCAAGCTCGTGGGCTTTCGCGGCGGAGAAGTTTGGCGACCCGTACTTCTACACGAAGCGCCATGCTGCTTACCTGGTCCCAGCTCTCCTCGGTCTATTCGCCGGCGTGCTGGTGCGCCCTTCGCGGTATGCCCACTGGGCATACCCGATGCTTGGGTTCGGCTTGCTGCTCTTGTGCGTCGTGCTCATTCCAGGTGTCGGTGCAGCGGCGGGAATCGCCCGGCGATGGATTGTGATCGGACCCATCACCTTGCAGCCAGGGGAGCCGGTAAAGTTCATTTTGTTGGTCTACCTTGCCATGTCTTTGGCGAAAAAAGGCACGCAGATGAGCTCCTTCACTGTGGGGCTCTTGCCGCATGTCCTGGTGCCCGGCGCGGTTATTCTGTTGTTATTGTGTCAGCCTGATTTCGGCACGGCGCTGATGCTCTCGACGCCCACGCTCATCCTGCTGTTCGTAGGTGGTGCGCGAATCGTCTATCTCATTGTTGCCGCTTGCGCCGTGCTGCCCATGGCACTCTTCCTGATTTCTTCGAGCGCCTATCGGATGCGTCGAATTTTGGCATTCCTGGAGCCGTGGGCTCACCGGCACGATGAGGGCTACCAGATCATCGAATCCCTCCTGACCTTTGGATCAGGGGGTGCATTTGGGCTCGGGCTCGGCGATGGCCGCCAGAAGCTGTTCTTTCTCCCCGCTGCTCATACTGATTTTATTCTCGCTGTCATCGGTGAGGAACTCGGGTTCGCTGGTGTTGGGCTCGTGCTTGGCTGTTTCGCAGTGATCTTGGTTCGAGGTCTTCGCACAGCTTTGCGCCACCCGGATGCATTTCGGAGCTACCTAGCGCTCGGGATCACGGCACTGTTTGTATTGCAGGCTGCCTTTAATGTGGCCGTTGTCACCGGACTCGTGCCGACCAAAGGACTCACGCTTCCGTTCATCAGCTCGGGGGGCAGTAGCCTCATCGTCAGTGCATTTCTCGGTGGGGTATTGGCGCGATTGAGCGGGGATGCTGAGGGAGACCTGGGCGTGGAGCGGACTGAA
>JBMTAX010000648.1:0-2449 GCA_049429145.1 Myxococcota bacterium | reverse complement strand
ACCGAATTCGCCAGGAAGCCTGGGGGAGTAGGTCTTGTGAATCACCATTCCGTCGAGGATGCCGGTGGGGAACAAATCGAGGGGCACCACCCGACGTTCAGGCTCGGGACTGGGCAGCGCCGCGCCATTGAGCAATGTGCTCGAGTAGCGCTCTCCCAGCCCGCGAACATAGACATAGCGGCCTCCGACCACCGTGACCCCAGTGACGCGCCGAAGGGCGCCCGCGGCATCACCGTCCCCTCCTTGGGACATCTGCTCTGCGCCGAGAACTTCAGTGATACTGCCAGCGGTTCGCTTCTCGTCGACAGAGGCCGCGAGGCTGCCAGCGATGTGAGGCACCGTGACCCTAAAGGACTCGAGCTCGACGGCTGCGGGAGTGAGTTCGACATTGACCTCGAGGACAGCATGGGACGTGACGAGCAGCCCCTCTTGGATTTCAGCGCTATAATCGGGGTGAACGAAAGAAAGGGCGTATTCCCCTGCAGGGAGCGTGAGCACAAACCGACCTTGCTCGTCGGTGACTACCTCGGTGCTCTCTGAACGGACGAGAACGCGCACCCCTTCAAGGACCGCACCTCCCTCGAAGGAGACGACTCGGCCATGGATGTGCCCTGGCACTTTTGACTCGCTGGCCTCGACCTCTTCCGCGTTGAGCAATGGAGGGGGCGGCGCCAAAGGGGGAGCTTCTACCTCGACGGTCGCACTGCCGTTTGGTTGCAGGTGAAGAATGGCCTCCGTCACACGCCCAGAAAATACGGAAACGTCCCCAAGCGACCGCTCCTCGTCGCCGATGACGAGAAAAAGTGGCCACACCCCCGATGCCACAGGCAGCTCCACTGCGCCCACTTCGTCGGTGACGCCACGCTCTGCCCCAACCCGAACCTCGGCGCCGCGCAAAGGGAGACCCGTGTCGTCAAAGACGAAACACATCACGATCCCCGGCCCTGCGACCGGAGGCGGGTTCTCGTCGGGCATCGCGAGAGCCATGGAGAGACTCACAATCCATGCAGCGCTCAGTAGCATCGGGCGGTCTCCTGTCGGCACGCGGCGATGGCTTGTTCGAGCTCTGTGCGGGTCCGAAAGAGGGCCGGCGCGTCCACGCGGCGTAGCTGCGCGGAGGCGTCGTCGAGACGACGACAACGGTAAAGAGCGAACGCGAGCCCGTAGGCGATCTCGTCCTCCTCGAGCAAGCCGAGCCGGTCGAGACGTTCGCCGAGTGCCGCTGCCTCTTCGAAGCGCTGCTGCTCCAGGAGGAGACCGAAGCGCTGGCGCACCTTCTTGTCGGTGTCGATGATTCCCGCTCCGATGCGCATGGCGTCACGGGTGTGGCCTGCCCGGCGGTACAGCTCGGCAGCATCGGAGGTCCACGTCGGGTCAAAGCGAGCAGCCTGCTCGAGTAAGCGCGCTGCGGCGAAGTCACGTCCGCCCTCGGCTTCGAAATGGCCCACCGCCGCCAAGACCTCGGGGTCAGCGGCGAAGCGCAGTCGGAGCAACTCAGCGGCTTTTCGTCCAAGGGACGTTGCGCCCGCGCGCCGCAGTTCTGCAAGAACCCGTAAGGCCTGCTCTTGCGACGCGACCTCGAGGAGGGGAAGCACACGGTCGGCGGCCTCGCTGAAGAGGCCGTGACCGAGGAGGAGTCGCACCTCGCGCTCTCTCAGGTACGTCGCTTGTGGAAACCGCTCGCTCCCCGACCGAAGCTGTTCGAGGGCAGCCTCGTCATTGTGGGTAGACACCAGTGACTCGGCCCGCAGGTAAACCAGCTGTGGGTCCTCTGTGGCCCGTGCTCCCGCAGCATCGAGGGCGGCGAGAGTGCCAGCGGAGTCGCCAGCGCCAAAGCGCGCACGCGCCAGGTAGACGAAGAGCACGGGATCGGGCTTCTCATGGAGCTTGGTCGCGAGCTCGAGGTCTTGGGCCGCTCGGGAGAAACGCTGCTGCTTGAGTGCAGCGAGGCCCCGCAAGGTATAGAGACGAGGCCGGTCGAGACTGGGGTCTGCCTCATCGATTTCCCCCAGTACCCGCTCCGCACGATCGGCATGTCCCCCTTCGAGGAGCACTGCGGCGAGCCCCAGCGGGTCGACGTCATCGTTCCTTTTCTGCGCGCCACGCGCCGCAGGGGTGACGCTGATGACGAGAGCGAGGAGAAAGAAAGGCGGAAGGACCACCGCGAGTCGACGACGATTTTGCATCTTAGCCCTGCCCCCCGAATTCCACCGTCTGACGTCCCCACACGGGGACGGGCTCCCCGCGGTAGAGAGCGGGGGAGAAGCGCCAGCGTCGAACCGCCTCGGTAGCGATCTCGTCGAAGACCCCTGGGGGCTGCGACTCGAGGGTCTTGGTCTGACTGACGCGACCGTCGCTGCCGATGAGGAGATTCAACACCACCCGCCCCGTCAGCCCTTGCTTGCGGATGCGCAGGGGGATCTCTGGAGAGGGTCGTTCCAAGGGACGC
>JBMTAX010000647.1:0-2459 GCA_049429145.1 Myxococcota bacterium | reverse complement strand
GTGTAGCTTTTCCTTGGGGGAACCTGCAGATGGCGGGCGTCTACGGGAGTGGACTTCTCACGTCGACGAGGCACTGCCCTCCGTTGCGCACAACGAGAGGGACGTCGCTCGCTGGCACCGCGGTACTGCTATCGGGCGAAGGCCATTTCGCCTTCGAAACGGAAGTCGCGCTCTACACCGCGAATCACCATCTTGCCCTCGACGACGTAGGGGACGCGGGCCTGCCGCAACAGCGCTTTGACCTCGGGCCCATAACTCTCGACGTTCAGGTTCACCGTATCCTCGAAGCTCGCCACGCTAGAGGCAGGGACTTGTTCCCACTCGCCCTCTTCGAGGTCCCGCAGTTGTTTGCCGCCAACGGTAACCCCCCAAGTGAAGGCGTCCACCTTCACGTCGAAGACGTTCGGGTTGTCGATGCCCACGCGGAAGAAGACCGCCCCTTTGTCGCCAGCGTCGATGCTCGCGACCTGCGCCTCCTGCAGTACGGGACGCGGGAGCACGGGGGTCGCTATCTCGCGGGTCCCGCCAAAGGAGAGGCGGGTGGCCCCGGCCCTTAACGCTCCCTCGACTTCAACCTCGCCCCGCTGCCAAGAGAGGAATGTCTCGAGATCGGATGGATCACTCGGGAGCGCCATCGTGATCCTCACCGGCACCTCGACGGTAGAGCCGGGGGGGATCTCTGTCGGTAGCGCGCGCCCGGTGAGTGGCTTGCCCGTGACGATCCCTGGGTAGGTCGCCTCGTCGCTCTCTTCCTCGTCGTCATCCCCCTCGCCGCCGACGTCGACGTCGAGCTCCGGATTCGTATCTGCGGGCCCAAGCAACGTCAGGCGCGCGTCACCTCCCTCGACCAGGAGTGTGCTGCGGGAAGCGTTTTCCACAGCGACCACCACCAGCAGGTCGATGGACTCAAAGGACGCCCGCGTGAAGTCTGTGTCCACTCGACGCAACTTCGCCTGGGCCTCCGTTGACGACGAGGCGACCTGAGCGGTGCTGCATGCAAGGGGCAACAGCAAGACGGACAACGCGATGGCAACATGCGAACAGACGCGGAATGTAACGGGCATGGTGTGGTCCTTCCGAACCGCCGCATAGCCCTATCGCTCGGCCCCGGCTACCGGGAGGCCCAGGCTGACCTGCGAGGCCTGGCAACTCCGTCTGAGGACAGGCTCAAGGGGCTTCGGCCAGCTCAAATGTGACGGCATCAAAGGCCTCGCTACGAAGAAAGCCGACCTCCGGGGCAAAAGACAGTGCAGCACTGCGTCCTTGCCCCCCTTCGACCTGACGACTCCAAATGACAGCGAAGGCTTCGAAGGTACCCGCTGGCACCTCTAGCGACGATGACGCCCCCACCTGCACCACATGCTGCTCTTGAAATGTGGACTCACCAGCTTCGGCGCCCGTCAAGGTGACGTCGACCTGGCTCTCGAGGGAACGCCCTTCGTCGAGAGGCCATGGCAGTAAGGCGATGGGTGCGGAGAGTTCGCCGCAACGACTGACGCAGTCGTACAGACGGGTAACCTCAAGGCCGGCAGTGGTGCTGACCCGCAAGCGCAGGGTCAGGTCATCGACGATGAAGCCACCACGACGCACGGTACGGTCATAGGTGAGGGAGTCCCCGGCGCTCCCCGGCACGAGGCGAAACTCATGTTCCTCCTCGAGCCCACTGGCCGCTTGATAGCGTCGAGACAGTCCGTCCTCGAGGCCGAAGTACGCTGCGACCGAGGCGGCGTCGGGCTCATCGGGTGGCTCCCCGCACCCCAGCGAAAAGGCAAGGGCACTACAGCAGAAGCAGAAGAGGGACGAGTGTCTCATGACGGGGTCTCCACCGGAGAAGGCAACAGGGCATCGATAAGCGCTTGCGGCGACGACGTCGCGAGTGTCATCGAAGGAGCAAGTCCCGCAGCGTCGAGCGCAGCCTTAGTGGTCGGGCCGATGGCAATGAGCCGTGCTCGCGCCAAGGTGAGCCGGTCGGCGTCTTCGAGCCCTTGGGTGAACAACTCCACTCGACGGGGACTCGTCATGAGCACGACCGGGCGAGGCGCGGTCTCGATAGCAGCAAGCGTCGCCTTCACCGCATCATGTAAGCCCTCCCGAGGCACTGCGCGATAGGCGTCGACGACCACCACCTCTGCGCCAAGGGCCTCCGCCCGCTGCTGGAACTCCTCTCGTCCGCCTTCGGCCCGGGGCAACAGCACCCTGCGTCCGCCGAGCGGCAAGGCCGCGTGCAGCGCGTCAGCCAGAACCTCGCCGCCGGCGGTACCGATGACGTCGACATGCACGCCACAATTGACGAGCGCCTCTGCGGTAGCAGGACCCACCGCCGCCACGAGGGCCTGAGGAGAAAGTTCTCGCAGGTCACGGCCCGCGGCCCGCAGCCGATGCAAGAACCGCTCGACCCCCGCCACCGAGGTGAAGCACAACGCATCGTAGCGGGACAGCTCTCGCACGGCTCGCTCGAG
>JBMTAX010000646.1:0-2464 GCA_049429145.1 Myxococcota bacterium | reverse complement strand
GGGGGGCCGGCGGCCAGCGGCGGGGGTGCCCGCGGTACGGTGCGCGGCGTGGGTCTCTCGCTGTTGTGCGAGGGGGGAAAGCTGGCGGTGGACGCAGGCGCTTGCGATTTCGTCGCTGACCTGCTCGGGAACCCCACGAATTCCAGCGCTTCCCCCATGGGGGCACCCGTGGAGGGGGCCCGCGCGGCCTTCGCCCACGGAGAGCGCACGCTGACGGAGGATCAGGCCCAGCGCTCCCACAACCTCGAGATGGAGCGCCTCAAGCTCCTGATGCAGCGCATGCAACAGATGCAGCAGGCCCTCAGCAACGTGCTGAACACCATGCACGAGGGGGCCATGAACAGCATCCGCAACATCAAGTGAACGTGAGGTATCCCATGGCCCTCCGCCCAGCTTGTCTCGATCCTTGTGACGACCATCCTTCTGACCTCCGACGTCAGGTACCGCTGGCCGAGGGGGAGCGCCTCGGGGACGTGGCGAGCCGCACCTTTGCCGATCCGCGGGTGCTGCCTCTCTTCGCGTTGTTGAACCCGGGGATGGCCGCAGATGCTCCTGCTCGTCGAGGGGCGCTCGTCACGGTGCCCTCTCGGGCCGAAGCGGTTCGCTATGCCCGCGCGCGCGGATTCCAACTGGGGCGCGTCACTGAGGCCTCGCTGCCGCTCGACAGGGGGAGGCGATGGGAAACGCTTCGCGATGGTGTGCCCACAAGGACCCGGATGGCCCCGGGTCCCGAGGTCCTCTGTGTGGCGCTCGCGCGTGAGGGTGCCTCGAGTCGCGATATCGCCCGCAGGATGGAAACTGCGTTTCCAGCGGACACACTCGAGGCATTCCTAGTGGGGGCCCACGAGCTGCCCTTGCTCCGGGAGGTAGCGCTGGAGCTGCGGCGCATGATGGCAACCCGACAATGTGTGGCTGTCTTCGGCCAACTGCGCGCACTCCTCATGGGCACCTGCTCACCCGTTGGAAGACGACTTGTGGCCATGTCCGCATGTCGCTGGCCCGAGCGGTTGCGTGAAGTGATGTCGGCGCTGCTCGTAGACGACACGATCCAATGTGACCTCCTGAAGGCGTCGGCAGTCATCGGTCCACAGGTCGACGAGGCGGTGCGACGCGCCCGGCAGCCTGTGTGGGAGCGCGTTCTCGCTGCACGCCTCGGAGATCGTGAAGAGCCTACCCTAGGAGGTCTCGTCACGCGCGTTGTGCACGGATTTGAGCCCCTGGACGACGACGCCTTGGGCACCGCGAAAGGCTGCTTTGAGAGCCTCGAGCTCCACCTCGCCAGGCTGCGCGCTCTCCTTGAGACCTCGGTGAAGAGACTTGACGTCGCCCCAGTCGAGGTGCTGGAGGCAGTAGCGGCTGGGTCAACTCGGGTCCCCATGGCGGCCCCGTGGCCGGTCGTTGCGGTAGTGGTGGAGAGGGGCCGCGGGTGGCTATCGATCCTGAACGTCGACCAACGCGCGGAAGGCATAGGGCGCCTCGCGGAGTTGCTTGCCCATGGCAGTGCAGGGGCATCACCCCACCCGATGGCGATCGCAAGATTCACCGGTGCAGCCGTGGCGGCGCGGCGGAACGTAGGCGAGGGCTCCGTGCAGCGTCACGAGGAAACAGCGGCGCGGCTGGCCCCTGTTTGGCTGCGAGTGCTGTCTACGGTGCTCCCAGCCGCAGAGAGGCCTCTGGGGGGACGTCCGGCGGCGCGCCAACGACTCGAGGGGGCACTGCTCGTGCCCCGTTTGGAGGAGGTGCGGTACGAGGACGTCAGCCGTGCCATCCACGCCCTCGTGGACACGCTGCCAACGCTGTCACTGGGGCAACAAGGGAAGAGGCGCCTGCGGTCGACGGCCCTCGGCCTCGCGTCTCGTTGGACATCGCCGCTGCCCGTCGGAAATAGACGTGCGTCTCCCCTTGCCCGGGGGGCGCTCTTGGTCGCGGCGGTGATCGATACCGAGCTCGGGCCTTCGTGTGCAGCCGGGAACCAGCACGACTTCGTGGTGGCTGCCCTGCAACGATATGGGGGCGCCATCATCTCTACTGGCTTACAAATAAGTATCACCGCGGGGGATCAGTCCTCCGCGGCGATAGCTGGTGCGCTGCGCGCCCCGATCAACCCTGGGCGGCTGCCCGGTTGGCTGCCTTCATGAGGCGAGAGATGCGGCGTGCGGCGGTCTTCTTGTGCAAGAGACCTTTGCCCCCGGCCTTCGCAAGGGCCTGCACGGCCTCCTTCACCTGGTCGGCACCCGTGCCGGATTGCAGCTCGGCGCGCGCCTTCTTGACCTGGGTACGGAGGGCGCTTCGGGCCGCACGGTTCGCCGCGCGGCGCTTCTCAGACTGGACGTGCCGCTTCCACGCGGACTTGTGATTCGCCATTTGACAGCTCCAAGCATTCGACGTTCACAGAGGCACTCACCTCTGCCATCGCAATGAGATACGCTCGCTGCGTATAGACCTACAATCCGTCCTGTCAAAC
>JBMTAX010000645.1:0-2467 GCA_049429145.1 Myxococcota bacterium | reverse complement strand
GCATGTAGCGCGGGACCCCTGATGGGCGCCCGTGTCTTCGCTGCGCTGGACTCAAGAGTGGCGGGTGCCGCAACGAGGGCTGCCTCCAGGGTCTCTCGCCACGCACCATGTTGCGGATGGACTGTCACCTGCAGACCGCGCATGGCCTCGGTCTCGCAGCGAGGACGCAGCACGCCATCACGCATCACGAAGAAAACGACACTGCGATACGAGGGCTCGCCCAGCAGTTGTCGCCAGAGACTTTGCCCGGGGTGCTGGGGGAGCCTCTCCTGCCAAGCCTGCAGGGTCGCACGGTCAGGGATGCAGAGTGAGCTCCATTCTTGCGCGGGGCTCGTCTTGCCCCCACCTCTCCACCATTCCACCACCCGTACCTCGGCGCCATCCATGAGAGAACGCTCGATGAGAGCGACGGCGTCAGTGGTTCGCACAAGCTGCTCGACAGATAGCTCTTCTCCCGCCCATGCCGGCACCACGGCGATGGCCATCCATAGAGCGCCGAGCGCGACAAAGCTCGAGGACAAGAAGCACCGCAAGGGCTCAACCCCTCACTGGAATCGTCGGCTGATTGGCAAGCATCTTCGGGCGGAGAATATAAAACTTGTTGCCGCCGCTCTCCCAGTAGCCGCCACTCTGGTTCAGTTGCGCGCCCTGCAGCAAATAGGATTGGTCCTTCTCATAGGCACCATCAGAGTGAGCCCCTGCGCTGCGCAGCGTATGGGTTGCGGGGTCGAAGCTCGTCACCACCTCGGTGTGTGCCGTCGACTCTCCGGTGCCGGGGTAATCGAGCACGAACACATCACCAGGCCTGATGTCACCAGGGTCGGTCACGCGGTCGAAATGCCCGCGGTATTCGGGCAGCCGTTCAGCGTTGACGTAGTGCTCGGTGCCATCGGTCATCTTGTAGGTAGGCATCTTCAGCCCGGCCTGCGTCAAGGCGTCACCGACAAATTGGTTGAACTTGTTGTTGTTCTTGAGCCACGAGGGCCGACTCTCGCCGGGCACTTTGTTACCGGAGAGATTTCTATAGGGACTGGTGGGCGCTGCGTCGTAGGCGTAGCCGGGACCGTCGGTGGCGACGCGATCGAGAGCCGCGTTCTTGATGGCCTCCCCGAAGTACGGTCCTTCGATCTTGCCGGCTTTGAGCGCGGCATAGACCTTCCCGGCTTCTCCGCTGTTCGCAAAGGAGTTGGCGGAGCCATTGGCGTCGTAGCGGTCTACCAGCCGAAAGGCAGACCCGAGCTCGGCACCTTGCAACTTCCCGTCGCCGTTGGCGTCAAGGGCCTTGAGATCGTCGACGCCAACGGGCCCGCCCTGCAGCGCCTGTTTCAGCTGAGCGCTCTCGAGGTCTACCCCGTGGCGTAGCGAACTCGTGAACTGACTCTTCGAAACGTTTCCCATCGCTGGCTCCCACTGCGAGGAGCCAGCAGTATCGGTCATTTGCCCGACGGGTTGCGAGTGTCTCACAACTTTGGTGGGCGCAGTGCGTCACACAGAGCCGAGGCCCAGGCCTGACAGCCTCGACACATTTTTCAGGGCCTCACGACCCACGAGGTGGCGGCTGGATCCGCCAACAGGTCGATCTCGTAGAAGCCCCCGCCCTGGCCCTCCCAGGGGGTGTGTGACGGTGGCAGGGTCTCGGTCCACTCGCTGCCTACCTGGGCCTTCACCACGTGCCCCGCGAGACGCAAGGTGGTGGGACAGCCGCTCGTCACCAGGGCGCTCCACGGCACCACCAGAGAGAGCGTGTGATTGTCGGTAGCGATAAAGGTCGCGAGCTCTTGGCCTGCGGTGTCGAAGTCAGTGCCCGTATAGACCCGGTTGTACCCGAGCGAGCTGCGTCGAGCTGCGACGAGATGGGTCGGTGTGAACGGCAGCTTCGGCACGAGGGCAGAGTAGCTCTTGCCGCTCCCCGGCGATGCGGCCGTCACCGCATCGACCTCAAGGTAGAGGTGAAGGGGCGCATAGGGATCCTCGAAGCTGCGACCAACGAAGCTCACATAGAGGTTTTCTTGATCCCAGCTGAGCGCACTCAGCGCGTAGTCCGCACTTTGCGCGCCCGGAACCACCCGGCGGCTCACATCATGCTTGGCGACGTCGTCGATATTGTCGAAAGAAATGATTCCTTCTGCGGGCAGCCCGCAAACGTCAGCTGGCGTCGCACAGAGGGTCGTATTTTCGGCCGTCGGGTAGGCCCTCTCGTCACACCCACTCGCTTCACACTCGCCGTAATCGGCAGTACCCGCACAGTCATAGTCCTGCGCACCGCAGCCGCAGTCACAAATGCCGTCGCCATAGCGCCCGACGCAACTCCATGCGGTTGGTACGGTGTCCACGCACGACGAGGTATCGACCCATGCCCCTTGTGCGCAGGTCTGCGCATAGGTGCCCGAAGCCCCACAAGCTGTGCTGCCGATGCGGGTATCACCATCGACACATTCATCGGTCTCGACACATTGGTCGGTATTCT
>JBMTAX010000644.1:0-2468 GCA_049429145.1 Myxococcota bacterium | reverse complement strand
CCAACCAGCAGGGAGCCCACCACGCCACCCTGCGAGTGGCCGAAATAGCCAATCGACTCCGGGTCGAACTGAACGGTCACATCACCGGTGACCTCCGTCGAGAGGAACAGGCTCTGTGCAAGCGAGACGAGCTGCGCTTTCTCGTACGCCGATTGTCGCCAGTTGTCGCGACCGGCGAGGGGATTGAGAAAGTTGAAAGTAGCCACCTCCTCATTGCCCGCGATGTAGCCAGACCGCCCGAGGTGAAGAGGCTCGGCCGTCGCCATCATGGCAAAGCCCGCGCGGGCCAACTGGTGCGCCTCGAAACGAGCTCCGTCACCGATCCCGGAACGGAGATCGCCGCCGGTACCGTGCCCATAGATGGCGATGGGCCAGCCTTCGGGGGGTGGCTCACCGAGGGGAACTGTGAGCACAACGGGGACGTCTTCATAGCGCTGTATTTGCGGGACTCCATTGCCATCGAGCACGAAGCCGCCGCTCGCACCATCGAGGCGAGCATAAGGAGGCGTGCCCGCCTGCAGCTGCGCGAGCGCCACAACGCCTTCATAGAGCACATACTGCGAATGCAGCTCGTCGGACCTTTTCCATCCCGACGACGACGGCGGCTCCTCGTCGCGCAGCGCCGCGACCGCGCGCCGTAGTGCGAGCGTGGCCTCGGCGGGCGTGAACAGTTGCAGCAAGGCGACATCGTGCGCATCGAGCTGCAGGGCAGCGAGGGCATCGGCGTAGGGCCGGCAGTCGATGCCAGCAATGTCGAAATCCCCGTCGCAGCGCAGCAGCGCGCTCATGTCTTCCGAGGGTCCGAGCCTGACCCCGCTTGTATGACGAGCCTCCGTCGTCACCACCAGCGCAGCTGGCCCATTGACGACGACGCCGAGGACAGGGGCCACCCCTACGGTTCCCGCCGGAAGAGAGGGCGTGCCGTCGAGGTAAATCTGGTGGTCGATAGGGATACGCCGGGCTGGGGCCGCGAGCTCCACGAGGAAGAGAGTGGCATCGGGAGCCATCGAGGCTGCTGCATCGGCAGGCAAGCTTCCTTGTGCGACACCACCAGCAACGTGGAAGTAAAGAGGCGCGCTGGAAGAGAACCCGGAGGCGCTCTGGAACAAACCGATGAGTTCCTCGAGGGACTCGCTTCCGTAGGGGTTTGGGAACGCCTCGAGGTTGAGCCCACCTGTGGGGCGTCGCAAGAGATCGCTCGGAAAGGGGGTCGCCAAGAACTCGGCACGCTCGCCCCGAGGGACCCTCATGGTGACGGGCACCTTGGGCTCTTCCGCGTTCTCGCACCCGCACAATACGAGCAGAGCCCCAAAGGCGACGGAGAGATGCTGGCCGTTCATGATGAACGGTTACCACGCCCACGGGCACCGCAGGAGGCGGCTCGGGGGATCGGCGAAGCGATGGGGCTTGACAGGCGGGGGTGCGTCCCGCTAGAGACCGCGCAGGAAGGGCGCGTAACTCAGTGGTAGAGTGCTTCCTTCACACGGAAGAAGTCAGGGGTTCAAATCCCTTCGCGCCCACCAAGCCCGCCTTTTGGCGGGCTTTGTTATTTCCGCCAGGAGAGGCCAGCGTGGGAAGGCAGCTTTGACCCGCGAGGTGCGCGAGGGATACCGTAGGGGGGTGCAAGAGTTCAGTCCCGCGGGGACGCCCCAGTCGTTGGTGTTTGGCAAATATGCGGTGCTACGTCGACTCGCCATCGGCGGGATGGGTGAGGTGTTCCTTGCACGGCAAACCGGAGTGCTCGGCTTCGACCGGCTCGTGATCCTGAAGAGTCTGCTCCCAGAACTTGCCGAGCAGGAAGGCTTCGTCGAGCAGTTTCTCGACGAGGCGCGTGTCGTCGCGACGTTGAACCATCCCAACATCGTGCAGACCTACGAAGTGGGCAAACACGACGGCGTGTACTTTATCGCCATGGAGTACATCAGCGGCGAGAACCTGGGCCGGCTCCAGAAGCTCGCGCGCAAAGCCGAACGCCCCATGCCGGTGACGGTGGCGGTGAAGGTGATCCACGACGCGGCGAGCGGCCTCGATCATGCGCACAAGGCTCTCGACGTGCATGGCCGCCCCCTCGAGCTCGTGCATCGCGATATCAGCCCGCAGAACATCATGGTTCGTGGTGACGGCGTCACCAAAGTGGTGGACTTCGGCATTGCCAAAGCCTCGAACCGGGCCACCCGCACAGCAACTGGCACCTTGAAGGGCAAAGTTCAGTACATGCCCCCCGAGCAGCTCAACACCGAGGTGCTCGACCACCGCTGCGATCAGTTTGCCCTCGGCGTGGTCCTGTGGGAGCTCCTCACCGACGAGAAGCTGTTCGGCGGTAATAACGAGCTCGAGACGATCAAGAATGTCCTCATGGCCCCCATTCGGAAGCCCTCTGAGGTGCGGCCAGGCCTGTCGGCGGGTCTCGACGACATCGTCATTCGGATGCTGCAACGCGATCGGGATCGGCGGTACCCGAGCCTTGC
>JBMTAX010000643.1:0-2468 GCA_049429145.1 Myxococcota bacterium | reverse complement strand
AGGGCGCTGGCGGGGGAGGCGGGGGCGGTGCGGGTCGCGTCTACATCCGCGCGCTCACGTGCGCCAAAGTCGCCGACGCGCATCTGCGTGCGAGCCCGTGGCCTTCGTGGGGAAGTCAGGCGTGCGAAGCGGCCCTCGCGCCAACTCCCCTGGTCTTCGCGACGCCCCCGAGCAACGTGGCCCTCAGCGACGTCCCACACGCACTATGGGGACCTGCGCTTTCTCTCCCAGAAAACTGCCAGGCCACCGTCGACACGGGCAGCGCAGATACGCCGCCGAGTTTCTACGCGCTCGTGGAGTCATGCGGTCTGCCCGAGCCCTACTATGGCTACCTGCCCCAATCTGGGGGCGAGCAGGTGCTGGTGGTGGCTGGGCCTGCGCTCAAGGTGCCCGGCACCGCTGCATTGCAGGTGGTGGGGGACTACCCCTTGGTCTGGCTCGTGGCCGGTGACGCGGAGGTCGCAGGGGAGATCGACGCGGGCGCACAGGGGTCCCTCGGCGGTGGCGGCAGCGCGAGCTGCGATGCACAAGGCCTTGGAGAAGCAGGGTTTTCTGCCACAGGTGGTAACTCCGCGGGGGGCGGCGGCGGTGGCGGTGGCTTTGGTTCTGCCGGGGCCGCGGGTGGCAGCGGCGACCTCGAAGGAGGGGACGCACCCGCGACCGGCTACCTCTCGGTTCCTGCAGCGCCCGGGGTGGACAACGGTGCCGCGGGCCTCACACCGTTGCGGGGGGGCTGTGCAGGCGGCGAGGGGGGCGATGGCGCTTCCCCGAAGCTGGGGGGCCACGGTGGCGGTGGCGGGGGAGCGCTCCAGCTCTCCGTGGCCGGCACCCTCACGGTGTCAGGCAAGATCCTCGTGACAGGTGGCGGAGGAGAGCGCGGCCAAGAAGCCGACGACGCGACCAAGCGCAAGCGCACCGGTGGCGGTGGGGGTGGCAGCGGCGGCGCCCTGCTCCTCGAGGCCGCGGCGGTGCAGTTTGTCGGGCTCCCGCAGCTCCTCGCGGGCGGTGGCGGCGGCGCGAGCGGCTGCAAGGACGATGACGCTTGCACCGGCGGGACCGACGGGGCCGATGGGCGCGACCCGTTCGGTGCCATAAATTCTGAGAACGTGTCGGCGCAGCCCGCCAGCGGCGGTGGCAGCGGCACCGGTGCCGTCAGCGGCGGTGCAGGGGCGAGCCTCACGAGATCGCTGTCGCTCGGGACGATATCGCTATCCGCGGTCGATGCGACGGCAGGGACAAACGCTGACGGGAACAAGGTGGGCGGCGGCGGTGGCGGCGGCGGCGTCGGCCGCGTGCGGATAAACGCCAGCCAGTGTGATTTGGCGCTCGGCGCTAGCGTCACCGTAAACGGTGCGTTGACGACGAGCGGGGATTGTCTGCCCTAGTTCGGCGCCCCCTCACGCAGGGTGGGCCATCCGATCGCTTTTGCGCCCCGGGGCAGACTTCCGCGGGCTGCACCGCGCCTCTCCCCGAGGCAGCATCCTTCGGATGCGCCCGGGGCGCGGCTCTGACGGCGATGGGCCTTCTTCGGTCTTTGCCTTGCAATCACCCACAATAGCCCTGTTCATCGAGCAGACGTCGACGGTGCGCCTTCGTCAAACGCCGAAGACAGCTGGCGGTATTGGCGCGAGCACCGATCGACCTCACCCAAGGAGCACGCCTGATGCCGCGCAAGCCCTTCCATGGAAAAATCGCCCTCGACGTGCGTGATGCCACACCTGATTGGTCCGCGTACGCGCCCCCCCGTGCCAAAGAGGGAGCGCCGAATGTCTTGCTGATCTGCTGGGACGACGTCGGCTACGGCGCTTTCGATTGCTATGGCGGACTCATTGATACCCCGAGCATGTCACGCCTCGCTCATCGCGGGCTTCGCTACAGCCAGTTCCACACGACGGCACTGTGTTCCCCAACCAGGGCGTGCCTCCTCACGGGGCGCAATGCGACTTCGAATGGCATGGCCTGCATCTCCGAATTCGCCTCTGGCTATCCGTCCTCGAATGGACGCATTCCTTTCGAGAATGCGCTGCTTTCCGAGGTGCTGGTGGATGAGGGCTACAGCACCTACCACGTCGGCAAATGGCATCTGACTCCCGATTATGACAATCACGCCGCGGGTTCTCGACGACAATGGCCCCTCGGCCGCGGGTTCGAACGCTTCTATGGCTTCTTGGGCGGCGAGACGAATCAGTGGTACCCGCTCCTCGTGCAAGACAACCAGAGCGTGGAAGCTCCGGGGCGACCACAAGATGGTTACCATTTGTCAGCTGATCTTGCCGATAAAGCAATTCAATACATTCGAGACGGGCAGGCCTCTGACCCCGACAAGCCCTGGCTCCTCTACTTCGCGCCGGGGTGCGCTCATGCGCCGCACCATGTTCCGAAGGAGTGGGCCGACAAATACAAAGGCCGGTTCGATATGGGCTACGAGAGATATCGGGAAATCGTACTCGCGCGTCAGAAAGAGATGG
>JBMTAX010000642.1:0-2474 GCA_049429145.1 Myxococcota bacterium | reverse complement strand
AACACCTCGCCAGCTTCGCCGTCGAGCGTGGGGCGTTGGCGCGTAAGCGCAGTCCCTCGCCTGTCCTTCACCGATGACGAGGGACTTGGGCTTGGCGTGAGGGGTACAGCGTTTTGGTATCGCCACGACGCAAAGCCCTACAAGACTGCGCTGTCGGCTCAGGCGTTCGCCACGTCTAACGGGGTGCACCAGCACTTCGTGCGCGTCGATGCCATCGACGCGGTGGGCCTGCCGATTCGATTGACCGCCGAGGTGGGCTACCTTCAGACTTTGAACTTCCACGTCTGCTGGCGCGATGGCCAAGAGGTGTGTGGCACGACGTCAACGAACCCCGTGCAGCGACCGGAGGCGAGGCAGGCAGCAGACGTGTCGCGATACTTTCAACATCGTTACCTGCAACCCTACGCCCATGCCGCGGCGCGGTGGCGCCTTGGTGCAAAGCCGCATCAACCCGAGCTTGCAGCGTCGTGGCGCGGCAATGTGTACGTCCCTGGCACGCTGAATGACGACGACGCCGACGGAAAGCCCGACCTCAAGCCCTATCCGGGCTCGGTTTACGCGCAGCAGTTCCCCGACGGCGAGCCTGGGTTGTCGAGCGTGTTGCAGGTGGGCGCGCTCCTCGATGGACGCGACCACGAGCCCGACCCTGTGCGGGGGTACCTGCTGCAGGTTGCCCTGCGCGCGTCCCATCCGCTGTGGGGGAGTGCTTGGCGCTCTACGGGCGCCCACATCGGTCTGCGGTGGTACGCGCCACTCACGAGGAGCGGCAGGGTCTCGCTGGCATCGCACTTCTTCATCGACGCCTTGCATGGTGCCGTGCCCACCGTCGAGCTCGGCCGCATAGGCGGTTTCGCAGAGACCTTCGCCTTCGGTGGCCCCGACGTGGGTCGCGGTATCAGGCAGCAGCGTTACCTCGGAGCGGGCAAGGCCGCTGGCCAATGGGAGCTTCGCACCGAGCTCGGGGAAGCACGGCTCGCCAGCGAGCACTTCCGCTTCCGGTTGGTGGGTTTCTTCGATGCTGGTCTCAGCGCAGCGCGACTCGAAGACGTCATTTCCGGCGACCCCCTCGCTGCGCCAGCACTCCAGTTCGGCACTGGCATAGGATTACGGGTGGTGTGGAACCGCAACTTCGTGATGCGCATCGACGTCGCTGTGAGCCCCGCTGAGGGGTACAGGCCATTCCTCTACACGCGACCCGATCATCCCTTCTGAAGGGGCACGGCCCACGCGTCATTGCGCGCACAGGGCATCGGTCTTGCTGTCCCAGTCGAGCATGCCCGCCAAGATCTGGTCGATGAGCAGGTCTTCGGTGCTATCGCCGAGGATCCCCAGCTTCAGGTAGCGCCATATCGAGTAGAAGTGCACGACCTCGCCGGGGGCGCGCTCGTAATAGAGCTCTGCTTGGTAGTCTTGCGCGAACTCTACCTCGTCACCAGGCTCGCGGAACACCGCCGGTTCGGGCATGAAGCCGCGCCGCAAGAGTGCTCTGCCGTGCTCGGCGTTGTCGGTCGCCTCGACCTTGCGCAGACCGCTGCGTACGGTGACGGTGAATTGGTTGGCGAAGAGGGGACTCTCGGGCGATGTGTAGGTGAGGGTCCAGGTGGGGATGTTCTCGGGGCGGTCGTCGTCGTACTCACGGCTGTATGCGGAATAGGCCTCCGGGTAGAGCGATAATTGGTCGGGTTCAAGCAAGATCTGCTCGAGCTCATCGAGCGGGCAGTGGATCACATTCGCGATGAAGAGGCCCTGCGGGATCTCGGGATCGCGGTGCTCCATTCCCACAGAGGCGAGCTCTTCGGCGGTGATGTCGTCGAGAGTGCCGCGTCGTTCCTCGAGCGTGTCGGCCTCAAGTACCTCGTGCAGATTGGCGAGGCCGTCTTGGAGGTCCGTGTCGACGACCAGCGGGTCGCGTTCTGGTGGCTCGAAACTTCGGAAGAAATAGCGCGCGAGTCCATGCAGGTCGTCGGGGGTATTCCTGGGCTCGGCACATCCCGTGAGCACCGGAGCCACGGCGGTGACGAGCGGGACCAGGAACATTGGCGTAGGCCGGCGATAGCAGAGGGAAGTCAGGCGCTGCATTCCGGCATCATAGCCCGTCTCTCCGCCACGGCTCCACAGAATAGAACATTTGTTTGATAATGCGGCGCAGGTGTTCTACTGCCGCTCCATGGCCCGTCCCGTCGCTGCAGATGCCGAAGCTACCCGTGCCCGCATCCTCGAGGCGGCGCTGCGACTCGTCGCAGACCGCGGCATCGAGGGAACGTCCATCCGCGACGTAGCTGCGGGCTCTAAGGTCTCGCTGGCCACCGTGCTCCACTATTACGGGAGCAAAGAGGGGCTCTACGAGGCGTGTATCGAGGCCATGTACACCGAACTCGACGAGCTTCGGGCGGCGCTCCTCGGTGCGCTGAGGCCTGGGGCATCCGTCGAGCAGTTGATCGAAGCCGCGGTGCGCGCAGCGGTGCAGTTCGTAC
>JBMTAX010000641.1:0-2478 GCA_049429145.1 Myxococcota bacterium | reverse complement strand
ACGCCCTCTACGAGGAACTCCACGCCACCGACAACAGCCTTGTGGTGCGCGTGCGGTCCGGGGAGGACAGCGCGCTATGGACCGGCGACATTGAGCGCTGGGGAGAACGGTACCTGGTGGCGTCAGGGGCGGACCTACGCGCCACTGTCGTCAAGGCTCCGCATCATGGGTCACGCACCTCTTCCAGCGACGAGTTTATCGCCGCAGCAGGCGCGGCCCATGTCCTCTTTACGGTCGGGCGCTCGAACCAATGGGGCTTTCCCCACCCCGAAGTGGTGGAGCGTTGGCGCCATGCAGGGGCGCAGCCCTGGGATACCGCGTCCCGAGGAGAACTCACGTTTCGCCTCACAGGGCGCGGGGTGGAGGTGGAGAGCTACCGATGAAGGGCAGGGGCGTAAGGACGCCGCAGGTGTCTTGTCTCGTCGGTTGTCCGGGGAGCGGGGCTGTTCTCAGACGGTTCCCCATGAAGCAGCGCACGGCGGGTCACGCCACCGAGGAACGGGCCGGAGAATGAAGATCGGTCTGCGTTGTGGTTTTGCCCTGCGTCCCTTGCCCGTTCGGAGCGCCAGGCGGGGCCTAAGGAGGGGCGTAAGGAGGGGACAAGGAAGGCGTGCACTGCAGCTCGGGCACATGCCCGGGAGGAACCGTGGTATTCGCCTCTTGTCTTCCCCCTCTCCGGGCCGCTGCCTTACGCTGCCGGGCGTGTTGGTTCTCCGTGGGGCGTTGTCTTGCCACGTGCAGGTGCGCGAGTCAGGGCCTGCTGCTCCCCTCGACGAGGAATGCCATGTTAGATGCTTGGGTATCCGTCCACCGCCACCGACTCCTCGCGCTTCTTACAGAGCACGCCTATGCAGATCGCGAGGTCACCCTCGCCAGCGGGCAGAAGAGCCGCTTCTACATCGACTGTAAGCAAGTGGCCCTACGAGGTGAGGGGCATTTCCTGCTCGGTCGGCTCTTCCTCGAGGCAGTTCAGCAGATCGAGGCCTCCGATGGGTTTCGGCATGACGCCTGTGGCGGGATGAGCATCGGCGCGGACCCTCTCGCCTCTGCGCTTTCGTTGACGGCGTTTCTGGGAGGGCGCGAGTTGCCTGCGATTTACGTTCGCAAAGAAGCCAAAGGGCACGGCACCGGCGCGTTCCTCGAGGGAGCACGTGCGGTCGCCACGGGGGGGCGGGTCGTTTTGGTAGAGGACGTTGTCACCACCGGGGGCTCGTCGCTCAAGGCCGCTGCCCGGCTACGCGATCACGGGTACGTCGTCACCCATGTCCTCGCCATTGTGGATCGCTTGGCGGGTGGCGCAGAGGCTTTTCGTGCAGAGGGTCTAGAACTGCTGTCCCTCTTCACGCGCGCCGACTTCCCGGGAGCTGGAGCGTGAAGCGCGGGATGTCGGCTCCGCGGTGCTCATGGGATACGGTGCTCTGGAGTGTTCTCCTTCTCATGACCGCGGGGTGCACGACCTTGCCTCGTCGCGGCCCACTGCAGATCCTGCCACCCGGTGAGTCCGCCGCCGCACCATCCTGGGAGCAAGTTGTCGCAGTTCACACCCGGAAGGTGGAGGTCTACGAGTGGGCCGTTCGGCAGGTCGACCTTCGGGCGACCCTGGTAACCCCGCATCTCCGCACCGCTTTCCTCGCCGCACAAGGGCGCCTCCACGGGCGGGTGGCCGACGAGCTGAAGCGGGACCTCATCGACCTCGGCGTCCCCCCGGACGAAGGGGCTTCGCGCCCTCTCGCAACCCGTCCAGGCGCGGAGGAGGAGATCCTCCTCTACGTGTGCTTCTATGTGGCCGACCAGAAAAACCGAGATTTGGCAGCGGGGTACAGTATCTGGGACACCGAGCTCGTCCGCGGCGACATACGGGTCGAGCCGTCGACCATCGAGAGCGTGAAGTACTCCCCGGCACTCGAAGCGCTTCTTCCCCACGCCGACCGCTTTGACGAGGTGTACGTGTTGCGCTTCCCCCTCATCGACCGCGAGTCGGGCAAGGCGCTCTTCGGACCCGGTGAGCCGCCCCTTCGGCTCGAGGTCAGGAGCGCCCTTGGCGCCGCAGTCGTGGAGTGGACCCTACAGGTTCCCTGAGGGTCTCACGTCTTCCGGGGCGATACCCGCTAGATTCGATACCCAACACCCAGCCACACTTCCCCGCGCGCCGACAGCGCCTCGATTCCGGAGAGAGGGATGGGGGCAGGGGGGTCAAGGGCCGTCAAAGACCCGACGTGAGAGCCTACCCGGAGCTCGAAATAGGGTAGGAGAGGCAGGGCCTTGGTGAGCCCGACGCCGAGGTACCCTGCCGGGACCCACATAGTACCGCTCACGGCGTCTCCCGTCGCCCCGCTCACATCCGTCAGGTTGGTGGTGCCTCCTCCCGCTGCGACCGCCGCCCCGCCACCAACCTCCAGGAAGGGCTCGACGACAGGGAGGTCAAAGCCGAGACGCAGCAACCCCTCCGCACCGCCGGCCCCTCCTGCCCCTGCCCCC
>JBMTAX010000640.1:0-2484 GCA_049429145.1 Myxococcota bacterium | reverse complement strand
TCGACGGGAACGACGACCCGGCCCTCGCTGGGCTCAACTGGACTTTCGTTTCGGTCACGGACATCGATGGGAGCTTTGCGCAGTACATCGACCCAGGCCGTTACCGGGTGACCATCGAACCCGACTCCTCCACCACACGACCTCGCCTCAGCGCCCTGTTCGAAGTGGGCGAGGATGCACTGGTCCATCGGTTCGTGCTGCCCCCTTCCCGGGTGGTCGCTGGTCGTATCCTGGGGGAGGACGGCCAGCCGGTCGCAGCCGCGGTGGTCGCGGCATACGCCCCCTTCGTCGGGGAGGACGGCGTTTCGCTCGAGTTGGGGACCGCCCAGTGCAAGGTCGACGGCAGCTTCGAGATGCTGCTGCCCGACCTGCAACGATGAGGGGCGTTACCTTGGGGCAAGTGCAAACCGCGCCCAGAGGTGGGCGAGAGCTGTCCGATCAAGAAAAGGCAAAACTTCCAGCCCGAAACCTTGTTCCCGACCCCGTCGGTTCTATATTCCTTTCTGACCGGCCCTTTTCTGGGCCGGCTTCCCTGAGGCGGCCACCGCCGCACACTCCCTCCCGCGACCGGGCCGCGCGCCCTGGAGGTTCCGTTGACGTCACGTCGTAAGGACCGCCCCGATTTCAAACCGCAGGACCTCCCGGGCGAGCTGCCCATCCTGCCCCTTCGCAACAGCGTTTTTTTCCCCGGCGCGGTGATGCCCCTCACCATCGGTCGGGCGAAGACCATTCGCCTCATCGAGGACGCTACCCGCGAGAACAGCCTCCTCGGCATCGTCACGCAGCGCGCGCCTGAGATCGACGACCCGTCCCCCGACGACCTGTACGACATCGGTACCGCAGCCCGCATCATCAAGCTGGCGCGCACCGGCAAAGATGGCTTCAATATCGTAGTGGAAGGCATCAGCCGTTTCCGCGTCGAGGACTTCACCCAAGAAGACCCGTTCTTCACCTCTCGCATTACCCCGCTCGCCGACGAAGGCACCGGTGACGTCGAGGTAGAGGCGCTCGCGCTGAACCTGAAGAACACCGCTCGGGAAGTGATCGACATGCTTCCCGAGATCCCCGTCATGGCGAAGCAGCTCCTCGAGAGCATCCAAGCGCCAGGCCACCTCGCCGATCTCATCACCGCGAACATCGACGCGACCATTGAGGAGAAGCAAGACATCCTAGAGGCGGTTCACCTGAAGGTGCGGCTCAAACGAGTACTCGAGCTGCTCAGCCGCCAGTTCGAGGTGATGAAGCTCTCGAACAAGATCAACTCCCAGGTCAAAGGGGAGATGTCGAAGACGCAGCGTGAGTATTACTTGCGCCAACAGCTCAAGGCCATCAAGGAAGAGCTCGGCGACAAGGATGACGACGAGAACGGAATCGAAGAGCTGGAGACGCGCATCAAAAACGCGCTGCTGCCAGAGGAGGCCGAGAAGGCGGCTCGTCGTGAATTCAAGCGTCTGCGCAACATGCAACCCAGCCAAGCCGAGTACACCGTCGCGCGTACGTACCTCGAGTGGCTTGCCGACCTCCCATGGTCCAAGTCTTCCACCGACAACCTCGACCTCGCCAACGCGAAGCGACAGCTCGATGATGACCACTACGGTCTCGAGAAGATCAAGAAGCGAATCGTCGAATATCTCGCCGTGCGGAAACTCAAAGACGATATGAAGGGCCCCATCCTCTGCTTCGTCGGTCCACCTGGCGTGGGCAAGACCTCCCTCGGGCGGTCCATCGCCGACTCTCTGGGGCGTCGCTTCCACCGCATTTCGCTCGGCGGTGTACGCGATGAGGCAGAGATTCGCGGTCACCGGCGGACCTATATTGGAGCCCTGCCAGGTCGCATTATCCAAGGCCTCAAGAAGGCAGGTACGCACAATCCGGTGTTCTTGCTCGACGAGATCGACAAGCTCGGTCACGACTTCCGGGGCGATCCTTCGAGCGCATTGCTTGAAGTACTCGACCCCGAGCAGAACAACACCTTCAGCGACCACTACCTCGATGTTCCCTTCGACCTATCGAGGGTGCTCTTCATCGCCACCGCCAACCAACTCGACACCATACCGGCGCCGTTGCGTGACCGCATGGAGATTATCGAGGTTCCGGGCTACACCTTCGACGAGAAGATGGCCATTGCGAAGCAGCATCTGATCCCGAAACAGGTGAAGGAGCATGGCATCACCGATGACCACATCGGCGTCACCGACGAGGCGGTGCTGAAGGTGGCCACCGCGTATACGCGAGAGGCGGGCGTTCGTAATCTCGAGCGTGAGATAGCCGCTGTGGCTCGCGCCGTGGCTGTCGACGTGGCCAGCTGGGACGACGAGAAGGGCGAGTTCCCAAAACGGGTCATCAACGATGAGAACCTGCAGGACATTCTCGGCCCCGAGAAGTTCCACAACGAGACAGCGGAGCGCACTAGCGTCCCCGGGGTCGCTACGGGTCTGGCGTGGACGGCCGCCGGCGGTGACCTCCTCTTCTTCGAGGTGACCC
>JBMTAX010000639.1:0-2484 GCA_049429145.1 Myxococcota bacterium | reverse complement strand
CAGCCTTTGGATTCTTTTTTCTACCTCCAAAAAGTCACCGACCAATCGAATGAGGTGGCTGTGCACGCGCCGGGGCTCCTCGAACCGCACCTCCGCCTTGCGGGGATGAACGTTGACGTCGACAATCTCCCGGGGGAGCTGCAGGTCCAGGGCACACATTGGCTGTCGCCCCACCTCGAGGAGGGTGCGAAAGGCGACCCGCAGGGCCTGCACGAGGCCTCGGTCGCTCACCGGCCTGCCGTTGACGGAGAGATGAACCCCTGCGAGGTCTCGACGGGTGAGGAGGGGTGCAACGATATAACCGCCCAGCGTCAACAGCTCGGTCTCGGCGACGATGGGGTACAAGTAATCACGCACCTCTTCCCCGAGGCACGAGACGGCTCGCTCGATGCGCCGGGGATGATCGAGGGGTGCGTCGACGGGCGCGGCCCCCACCTCGAGAGTGCGCCGTCCTTCATGGGTGAGAGTCAGGGCGATGCCCGGCTGCCCGAGGGCCAAGGTGCGCATCATCTGGTCGACGTGACCGGCCTCAGTCCGCGGGGTCTTCAGGAACTTGCGCCTCGCTGGCACGTTGTAGAAGAGGTCGGTCAGCTCCACCTGGGTACCCACGGGGGCCCCCACCTGTCCCACCTCGAGGATGTGCCCGCCCTCGACCCGCACCCGCGTCGCAACATCGTCGTCAGCCTGCCGGGTGGTCAGCGTCACGCGCGCCACCGAGGAGATCGCCGCGAGGGCCTCTCCACGAAAGCCAAAGGTACCGAGTCGCCGCAGGTCGTCGATGTCGTTCAGTTTGCTTGTGGCGTGCCGCGAAAAACAAAGGGCCGCATCATCGGGCGCCATGCCCAGTCCATCGTCGGTGACCACGAGGCGATCACAGCCGCCTCCATCGATCATCACCTCGATGTGGCGTGCATTGGCATCGACGGAATTCTCGATCAGCTCCTTCACCACCGATGCTGGCCGCTCCACCACCTCACCAGCTGCGATTTGGCTGGCGAGCGCTTCATCGAGGAGGTGAATACGGCCCATCAGGACTCAATAGCCGAGGGCCAGGGTCAATGGAAGCGTCACCACGACGGCGCGGGCATGGTCGCGCCCTGCAGGAAACGCTGCTGTTCAAACGGAAGGATGTGCTTCTGCCCAGGAGCGGGCGAGACGGTAAGCGTTGAGCCGCACGCCAGCGGTACCTAGCAACCCACGTAGACCGGCAAGCACCCGCAGGTAGAAGAGGGCCTCTCGCGGGGGCGCAAAAGTCAGCAGGCTCGGGTTGTCTTTGACGAAACGGAGTCCCCGCTCGTGAATTGGCCACTCCCCGAAGTCGAATTCTTTGTCGACGAGCAGCGGTTCGAGGATGAGTTCGAGATATTCATACACCACCTCAGGCTCTACCTGCTCGTCTCGAAATCCCATGCATCGCCAGGCGTCCATCGCCGTGTCGAGGTCACCGCGCCAAAGACTCTGAACAATGCGAATGAGATGGTCGGCGAACTGCAACTCGTAATCCCGTACGCAGCCGAGGTCGAGGAACACCAGCGCGCCATGATGGTCGACGAGAAAATTGCCGGGATGTGGATCGGCGTGCAGGGCACCGTGAACATGCACCATCTCGAGATAGGCGTGCACGAGCCGCTCCCCTTGGATGCGCCGTTCCTCTGCCGACGCCCCCTGAAGCCACTCGGTGAGCCGCGTGCCCTCTATGAACTCCATGGTAAGCACATTTTTGCGCGTCAGCTCATGCACCGGAAGCGGGGTCCGGACGCCGGGTACGTTGCGCAGCACGGTCTGAAACCGTTCTAGCTGGTCGGCCTCCCACAGATAATCACTCTCCCGCTTCAGCACCTCGGTGATTTCGTCGAGGTATGCATCGAGACGCTCCTTGGGCACCGCGGCGCGCGCGAAGCCAAGTAGAGCGCCGAGGTTCTTCATGTCACTCTCAATGGTGTCGGCGATTCCGGGGTATTGGACCTTCACGGCCACCGCTTGCCCGTCGACCGTGACAGCGCGATGCACCTGACCGATGCTGGCCGCACCAATAGGCTGCTCCGAGAAGCTGCTGAACACGTCCCCCAACGACACGCCAAGTGCGGTCTCCACCACTTGGCGGACCATCGTGAAGGGCATCGCGGGTGCATCGCGTTGCAGCAGGCTCAACTGCTCGGTCACCTCGGGAGGTAAGAGCTCTGGGTCGGTGGACAACATCTGCCCCACCTTCATGGCGGCGCCCTTGAGCTCCGCGAAGGTACTGACCACGTTCGCGGCGCTGCGCTGCAGCGCACGACGTCGAGCCTCTTCGGCCTCGGCCTCCGTTTGAAATGCGGAGGCCACGCGTTGGGTGAAGTGCCGGGCAGCGACGCCAGCACCGTCTCCGGGGCGTCGCTCGCCTGGAGGGCGCGCTCGACGGCCGCGCGGGCCATCCTCTCCGTGACCTCCTCGGCCTCGTCCACGGTCAGGAACTCACCGTCGCCGCGCACGAGGACGTACCCG
>JBMTAX010000638.1:0-2487 GCA_049429145.1 Myxococcota bacterium | reverse complement strand
ATCGGCGACGGGACGTGGCTCGGCCGCCGGCGGCGGTAGGGGTATGGCCGCAGTCTCTACCGCAGGCTGCTCCTCTGCCGTCTCTGCGATCGTCAGACCAAGGCCGCCTCCAAACAAGAGAAGCCCTGCTGCCGTCGCCATGCGCCACCGAGCAGACGTGCGTGCAGTGGTGTCTCGCGCCTCGGCGCGAGGCAGCTCCATCACGCGGAACTCCTTGGTTCTCAATGCGCCCTCTGCCCGCTCGTATTCCCACGTCTTCGTGCGAGCGCGCCTGCGCTCTGTGTCGAGCCGTTGGGCAAGGTCGCCTTCTGTCTCCGCATTGGGCATCGAGGCGACGCTGCTCGTCGGTGACTCATTTGTCTCTGCGGCTGCGTCGAACCTCCACTCGCCCACGGGCGGAAGGACCGCATCATCCTGCCACTGCAACAGCGGGGCTGGGCCACTCACCTCCTCGAAAGACAGCTTCAGCGGCGGACGCGAGCCTGCGTCCTCGTGGTCCGTAGAACGCAGCGGTGCAGGCAATGGGATGGCGAGTGGCTCATGCGGCGGATGGGGCAAGAGGCTCGTGCTTGTGGCAACCTCGAGGGGAGCCGAGCCGACAGGTCCTGTAGCCGGGGGCACGAGGGACGCCGCACCGCTCCAATCCATGGGAGGAAGCGAGACCGGGGGCAGCTCATGCTCCGCGCTGTCGTCTGGCGGCGGCGGGGGCACTTTCGAGGAAGGAGAGTACGTCGACACCTCCTGCGGGGGATGAGTTTCTGGCATTCGTGCGAAGCTCCAGCCTGCGAGGGGGTGTGCGATGTCTTCGACAGCAGAGGTCCGAATGGAATGAATCTCCTCGCGATCCATGGGTGGCTCCTCGGTACGAATGGCGAGGGATGCGGGGGCGGCCCTGTCCTCGATAGAGACTGGAAAAGACAAGGACAGCGAACCGGCACCTGCCTCGCGCAAGGCAATGTGGGTTTGGACATAGCGGCGAATCACCCGACGGGCCTCAACGTCCACGGAAAGGAAGCGAACTCCGATGCCGGCGGAGGCTCCCCCGACGGCCGAGTCGTCTTTGCTGCGTACCCAGACGACCTCGGCAGCGCGGACATGGACCTCCTCGCCGTGGACATCGAAGCGGAGCGACAGTCGGTCACCAGCTCGAAAACAGCTCGGTATCTCGAGGAACATTCCTGACTCAGAGAGGTTCTGACCGAAGACGCGTCGCGGCAAGGAGCCGCCCACGGTCAACACATCCACCTCGGCCAGAAAAGAAGCACGTGAGGAGAGACGACTGTTCGCCATGGCCGGGCACCTCGCGGTGGCACCCTTGGGGCACTGCGGTCGCCGGCAGGTGCCGTCGAGCGAGCCAAGGGGCCTGTTGGGGCCATGGTGCACTCTCCTCGCACCAGCTCCAAATTTTCGGCCCATCGCGGGCCGCAACGACGTGGTGGCGCCACACCTCGGCTAGGCGTCTGTGAGCGACGCCGCCACCTCATCCCCCTCGCGGGTGAAGATCACGAAGGCCATCCGCGGCCGCTTGGAGGCCTCATTGGGGACGAAAGTCATGCCATCGAAGACCCAGCCCGCTCGGGACATCTCATTGAGGATCCGGGTCAGGCTCTCGTCGGTCACCGTGCTCGTTTCCACGACCTTGAATTCCGTGATGCGCATCTGGACGGGATAGCACCTTGCCAAGGAGGCGACGACAACGGCAAAAGAGGATTCCCATGGTCTCACTCCCAAGGTCCGCCGCCCTGCTGCTCACCCTGCTCTCCGCAGGTGTGGCGCACGCACGCTCCTTTGAAGGGACGGTACGAGAACGCGGCACGCGCACCCCCATCGCTGGTGCGGTGCTCTTTCTCGTCGAGGGGAGTGATGACTACGACAGCGATGAAGACGGCCAATTCGTAGTGACCCTCGATGAAGGCAACCTCCCCGCGAACGTGACGCTCGCCGTCGAGTCGCCAGGGTACGAACCCCTCGCCCTCTCGTTGCCGACCCCAGGGCCGCGGGAGACTCGCAAGGTTGACCTTTACATGACCCCCTCGGCGCAGGGGGATGCGACGACGAGAATTCGCGACCGCCGAAGCGCCGCCGACCGCGCGCGTGGCATGCACCGCATCTCGGGGCGCGAAGTCAACGAGATGCCCGGCACCTATGGAGACCCGGCCAAAGCCATCGAAACCTTTCCTGGTATGGGCCGTGTCAAGCGTAGCCAGGGCTCCCTCCTCGTCCGCGGCGCTCGTCCGTCTGACACTGCGGTGTACGTCGACGATTTCCAGGTCCCCGACCTCTACCACTTCACTGGGTCCACCTCGGTGATCAACATTCCCTTCGTCGATTCGGTGGAGCTCGTCCCGGGCGCATTCTCAGCGCGCTACGGGAGAGCGACGGGCGGTCTCGTCGTGCTACACACCAAGAAACTGCCCACCGACGACGTGCACGGTATGGCGAAGCTCGACGATATCGATGGCGGCGCGTATGTGGGTGTACCGCTGC
>JBMTAX010000637.1:0-2493 GCA_049429145.1 Myxococcota bacterium | reverse complement strand
GGGGCGCCCTGCTCACACAGCAGCTGCGCCTCCCCATGGGGCGCGGTCATCTGCGTCTTTCGTTCACCTTCGGCTACACCACACCCTTCGATTATCTGCTGCACGGACAGCGCGCCCCGAACGACCCAGCAGGGCTTTCGTCGAACATCGACTACCTCATGGCCCGCCCGCTGAAATCAAACGTGCCCGGGGACACCACCGCGCTCGACTGGCTCGGCTTCGAGCAGGGGCCCGACGCTATCGTGGCCAAGGGTGCCATCGCCCATGACCCGTTGCCTGGTCTCTACCTCGCGTTGTTTGGCAGCCACACCTGGAGAGGGCAGAACGACGAGCGCACCATGAATTTGCGCACTGCAGCCCAAGCCGAGCTCGTCACACCATCGGGCAAGGTGACCCGCACCCTGCAACTCGGCGGTAGTGCTGCGTATCACCCGTCGGACTGGCTCTCCTTGGGTGCAGCCCTCTACGGCAGTCGCGTCATCGACCACGAGGGGCACGACGGCATTCGATTCGAAGGCACCCTCACCTGCCGCATGACGTTCGGCTCGAGTGCACGGGAGCGTCTCTTTGCTTTCGATGGCAGCGAAGGAACGTGAGGTGCTTACGGCGTCGCGCGACTACGGGCAGCCACTCACGGGAGACCTCTTCCGACGCACAGATGCGTAGAAGCCTCATCCCCGGCGCATCAGCCGGGTGGGCAACGCGAGAACCCATGATGCCGCCTTCCCCCGTCAGCCCTTCTTCGGCAGGGCTTGCTCGACGGCGGCCTTCACCGCTGGGTCTGTGGGGCTTGTGCCAGAGTCGAAACGAGCCACCACTTTTCCGTCTGGGTCGACGAGGAACTTGGTGAAGTTCCACTGCACGGGGCCGCGCAGGCGCTCCTCGGTCTGTTCGCTCAGCGTCTTGTAGAGCGGGGAGATGTCTGGCCCGCGGGCGTGCACTTTGCCGAAGAGGGGGAAGCTGATGTCGAAACGCTCCTCGGTGAAGGCCTTGATGTCGTCGGCATCGCCGGGCTCCTGGCCGCCGAAATCATTGCTCGGGAACGCGAGGACCTCGAGACCTTGCGCCCGGTACTCCCGGTAGAGCAGCTCGAGATCTGCGTATTGAGGAGTGTAACCGCACTCCGACGCAGTGTTCACGATGAGCAGCGCCTTGCCTCGGTAGCTCTTGAGAGAGACCTCTTTGCCATCGATGTCGACGACGGTGTGGTCGACCCGCACCGCGTCCTCTGCGCTCTTGGGCGCCGTCGGCGTCCCTTCTGACGTCGATGCCGCAGCGGGGGCCGGTGCTGTCGTCGAGGGCTTCGCGCCACAGCCTGCGGCGAAGAGGCCGGGAACAACAGCGACAGCGGCAGACAGAGCAAAGGTACGCATGATGACCTCACGGGGGACGCTGGGGAACCGTTGGGACGCGATTTGACCCCAGCAAAATCGTTCACGCTAGGATGCCTCTGCTTCGCGGATCGTCTCTGCGGGGCGACCGCACCGTCTGGCGGCCATGGGGTACCGGCCGAGGACGCCAAAGGAGAGGTCTCGTGGGTGCCGTGACCAAGGCTCATTGTCCCCTCTGCGCGGTCACGCTGGCGCTGCCGGCCGGACGTGCTGATGCGCAGACCTGCTCCTCGTGCAGCGGCTCTTTCCTCGAGGGAGAGGCCGCGCTGCGTTTGGTGCGTGACGACGTGGGTCTCGCGCCTGCACTCATCCCTCAACTCGCGGCAGAGGGTGCCCGGTCGAAGCTCGCTTGTCCTCGATGCAGCGCTGCGATGAAGCGCTTCGTCGTGAAGTCGGTGGAGATCGACTGGTGCGAGGGCTGCGGCGGGCTCTGGCTCGACGCCAAGGAACTCTCCCGTCTCTCTCGGGGGAAGCACGAGGAGCCGCTCGGCGCGCCGTCACCTCCTCATGAGCAGAGACACCACGGCTTCGCTTCCGTACCTGCGCTCCACAGCGAGGCGCTGCTCGATGAGTTCGTCGGCTCCACCGCGCGCATCAGCATCCACGGGCGTTTTCGTTGGTTCGAGGTGCTCTTTGGCCTTGAGATGGCGAATCGCTACGAGGTGCACACCGACGCTGGGACGGGTTACGCCCTCGAATCGAACGAGGGCCTCGTGGCCTTTTTGCGGCGGGTGTTTCTCGGCTCGCATCGTCCCCTCGACATCGACATCTACGACTCGCGTGAGCGCCACACGCTCACCGTGGTGCGGCCCTTCTATTGGTTCTTCTCGGAGGCACGGGTCATCGACGCTGAAGACCGATTGCTCGGCACCGTGCATCGCACCTTCGCGTTCCTTTGGAAGCGCTACGAGCTGCGGGACGCGAGCGGCCGCTGTTTTGCCCGCGTAAACGCGCCGCCGTGGCGCTTTTGGAAGTTCCCGATCGTCGACGAGAGCGGGGCGGAGGTCGCCGTGGTGCACAAGCGCTGGAGCGGGTTCTGGCGCGAGCTGTACACCGACGCGGATCGGTACAGCGTCGAGCTTCACCGCCGGCCATTCACCCT
>JBMTAX010000636.1:0-2507 GCA_049429145.1 Myxococcota bacterium | reverse complement strand
GGCGTCACCTCGCCCCGAAAGGTGCGCGTAGCCGGGCGTGGGAGTTTCAGAACCTCGTGGTGCTCGCTGCTGCGACCCTGTGCACCCTCGTCACGGTGACGTCGTTTGGCACCCGCGCCGACAACGCGTGGGCCCTTGCCTATGCGTACGCCGTGGATTTTTGGCTGGTAGCCGTCATCCCCATCGCGCTCTACCCCTTTTTCGGCGGCAAGATCTGGTGTCGGTACTGGTGTCCTTTGGCGGCGTGGAACCAACTATTGGCCCGCTGGTACGGCCGGCTTCGCATTACCGCCGATGACAAATGCATCTCCTGTGGCGAATGCAGTCGTCATTGCCAAGTCGGTGTCGACGTCATGAGCTTCGCCAAATCAGAGCAATCATTCGACAATCGCAACTCGAGCTGCATTCACTGCGGCATCTGTGTCGACGTCTGCCCGATGGGGGTGTTGCGTTTCGACGACTCTCCACGCCCGAAGCGATTGCCTGTGCTGCCGTAAACCGCCGCAACCAGGTTCGCCTCGTTCGCGTCGCACCTACAACGAACTCAACGCTCAATGGTGCGGGTGTGTGCCTGGTACCAACCGGTCTGCGGGTCGCCGTCGTCAGGAACGACAAAGAAGGTGAAACCCATCTGGATGTCGGTCACCTCAACGAGCAAGAAACCGCGACGGTCGGCTTGCCAGAGGGCGACGTTCTCGCCTTCGAGGTCGGTGTGAGATGCGCCGCCGCCCGAGACCAACAGCTCGGTCCCATTCACGGTACCCATGTCTTGCAGGCTGTGATCATGCCCACACAGGTAAGCATCGAACTTGCCGAGCACACGCTCGTCGAAAAACTCTTTTAAGCCGGTCCCTGATGCGGGCATCCCGGGGAACACACCGTCGTAGTTCCCCGCGTTGCCGTGGGGCCCATTGGACAGGTAGGGGTGGTGCCCAAAGGCGATGCGCCAAGGGGCAGCAGGGGACCCGTTCCATTCGTCGAGGCTCTGGGCCTGCGCCTCGTTCTCGTCGCCATACCCATAAAGCAACGCGAGCCACGGCGCATCGTCGTAGAAGAGCGAGGTGGTATTGAGCGAGACCAGCTCCACCAGCGTCTCATTGTGGCGATAATAGGTCCCCGGCATGCGAAACTTCGCGGAGTAGGCCGAGTAATCCACCTGGTAATCACCGCGTTTCGGGTCGGTGCCCGCTCCCCCTCCCCCGAGGTCGTGGTTCCCGAGGGTGACATAGAAAGGAAAGTCGAGATCGGCATAGGGCAGCTCGAATCGCTCCTGCCACCGTGCATCATCGACAGAGGTCACGCCGCTGTCGTACACGTTGTCGCCGAGCATCAGCGCGAATTCACATCCACCGCGCTGTTCGCATACTTCCGCGATGGCGTCAGCGACGAGATATTGGCCTTCATTGCCCTTGCCCGCGTCGCCGAGTGCGACGAAGCGGAGCGATGCAAAGGGGACATTATCGGTTCCATTCTCTGGGATGTCTGCGGGAGGTTCTGGATTTCCCGTCCCAGCGTCACCCTCATCGCTCGCAGGCGGCGCGTCGGCCGGGGGAGCCGGGTCGACAGCGGGGAAACCCGAAGAGCCATCTGAGGACTCAGGCACTGTGTCGGTCACCGGTTGCTCTGCGCCAACTTCAGCGGAGCTGTCGTCGAGAACTGCCTCTTCCGCGCGGCTGACCTCTTCTCGCTGGCCGCACGAAAGAACGAGGCCGAGGAGCGAAAGACGAAGGGCGCGTGATGCCATGAGGAGACCTCCTCAGGGAGGGATACCCGATGGGTGCTTCGAGGGAAGGGGGCCCTCTGCACAGCCAAAAGGCCTCTGTGCCGGGTGTTCGTAGGGCTGGTCGCTGTCGAAGGCATCGAGGGATTGCCGCAAATGCCAGCGCGCGTCGTCGGTACGCCCGTAATGCCCGTCGAGCAATACATTGACGTCGAGGTGCAGAAGCCGTCGCATGCTGCGCCAAGCCTGCCGCACATCCTCGCTCACCGTCCAAGGGGCTGGGTAGAGGTGATCGTCGTCGACGGGACGCTGCACCGCGTCACCTGTAAACAAGACGTCGCGGAACTGCCACGCGACGCTGCCCGGCGTATGCCCCGGCACCCGATGGGCGACAAAGCGCGTCCCCCCGAGGTACAGCACGTCGCCATCTTGGACCCCACGAAGGTCCTTCGGCCGCGGAGGCACACCATAGAGGCGGCGCCCGAGACCTGGCCCGATTGCGTGCAGAACCCGGTCGTCATCGAACCAAGGCACGTCGCCCATGCCCACGTACACGGGGGCATCGAAGAGATGGGCCGCCGCCCGATGATCGATGTGGGCATGGGTGAGCAACACCGCGAGCACCTTGCGGTCGCCGATGGCCTCGCGCAGCACCTGCCCCGCGGGATCAAAGCCCGCGTCGACCACCACGACGCCGCCTTCGACCGGCACGAGGTAATTCAAGGTGGCGCGCACGCACACGGGCTGAATCCCGTGTGGGGCAAGCGTACGGGCCGGTGGAGTGTGG
>JBMTAX010000635.1:0-2507 GCA_049429145.1 Myxococcota bacterium | reverse complement strand
AAGTGCCCCAGGGCGACGCAGGCAGCACCATCGACGTCGATGTTCCCGATGATGCGGGGGCCCCGACCCTTTGCGGGCCGGAGACTGCGGGTTACGGAGATACCTGTGGCGACTGCGGGGTCTTCGTGTGCGACCCCCGGGTCGACGAGCTTTTCTGTTACGACCCTGGACCCAACGACTGCGGCGGTTGTGGCGAGATAGACACCCGAGAGGGGCGCATCGGCCAAAGTTGTGGGGAGTACGGGTGCGGCGTCGTCGTTTGCAACAGCAGCGGGACGGCTACTGAGTGCACCGGCGACCACCCAACAAATGTGTGCGGCGGATGCAACACAATCGCTGCCCAAGAGGTGGGCGAGTCCTGCTCGTCGTGCGGGACGGGTGTGCAGACCTGCGCGCGTGATCAGAACAGCCTCGTCTGCTTCCGTGGACGCAGCGAGAACAATGTTTGTGGAAGCTGTGAGCCTTGCATCCTCCAGCACGCCTACATGGATGAGCGTCTCGGAGGAGGCTACCTGCGCACCGGCACGCTCGCCCTCTTCGAAGACGCTGGCAACGGTACGCGCCAGCTGGTCTTTTATCCCTTGGTCGAGGGGCCTGGCGCAAACGCACTTGTCCTTTCCTATTTCATTCTGGCGAACAGCGACGCTCCCCAGTTCATTTCGCCTCTCGCCGGGTGCGTCTCAGAGTTCGATTGCCCGTTTGACTACGACTGCGTGAGCACGCTCGGTGTTTGCGTCGAGGGGCAGTGGTTGTCGACGCCATTCGCCGCGCAGATCAGCCCGCTCGAACAGGGGGCTGACCCCGTGCGCCCCTACAGCACGAATGGGCTCACGCCTGGCGCCTATTCTCATCTCGTGCTGTACGATTGGTTTCTCGAACGAGTCATCAGTGCGGGCGAAATTCAGCCAGGACCTCCCGCTGGCGGCGTGATTGACCCTACTGACCGTCTGGTCCCCGATGATGACGACGACAACGCGGACCTTGTATCGGCCAACGACGCTGGCCCCGCAGACGGGGGCTGAACCAGAGGTACTCACTCAGCGACCCTGAGAACCTTGTGGCTCATGGTTTGACGTCGACAATGGGCTGAACTTGGGGACCTCTATCAGGATATGCCATCGCTACACTTCATCGTGGTGCGATTCTCGGGTGCGTTCCCACCAGTGCATAAACTGTTGTGTCGCCTCTTCGCGCCGAGGCAGCGGGTCATCCCCGTGGTATCCATGATCAGTCCCCGCCAACAAGGTCAACTCTCTGCCAGCGAGCTCGCGAAGGTCGAACTCGGGGGAGACGAGGCCGTCAAGCAGCCATTCGACCCGGCAACGTCGCTTACCCACTTTCCACCAAGCGATCCACCCTGAGGCTTCAAACCCCAAGTCTTGCAGCGTGACCTTTGTCAGGGCGAGATGCGCCGCGTTCGCAACCTCGGCGCGGTCGCGTAGGGCAGCGATGAGCTGTGGTACGGAGGCAACGTCGCGGAATTCGCCCAGAAGCCAGGCGGCCCGTGTGCGGCCCTCGACTGTCGCGCCCACCAACCGTCGACGGTAGTGCTCAAGCACCTGCCGGAATTCGGGGTGTTCGACAAACGGAGCCAGCGCCGACGCAGCGAGCTCGCTGACCAATGGCTCTGGGTCGTTGAGTCGGTGCCGCAAAAACTGAATCGCACGCGCGTCGGGGCAAGCCCGAAATAAATAAGTGGCCGCAAATCGCTGCTCTCGATCCTTGGCGTCGAGGAAAGGCAGGCAGGCTGTCACCCCTTCATGACCGAGGGCTGCCATCACTTCGATGAGGGGGCCAAGGTGTGCAGCCGTGCGGGGGATTTGGCGCAGCGAAAAGGAATCGTGCAGGAGCCGCCCCGGAAAGGCTGCCTTCAGGGCGGGCAGCGCTGACGTTCCCTGGGCGATGAGCGCAGTCGTCGCATCTTCCACGTCATCCAACGAGTCGCTGGAGAGCTGCGCGACCAACGCCTCGACGTCGCCAATACGAGTTTTTTCGTCGCCGTCCGGTCTCTCTATCGGAATTGTAGCCCCAAGTTCATCGGCCAGCGAGGCCCAAGGCTCGGGCTCTGCTTCCAGCGCGAGGAGAGGCTTTGGCGATCCGTCTTGCTCCCGCAATCCTTGCTCTTGCGGCGAAGGGGATGTGTCACGGGGCGGCGGTTCGCACTGAACAGCGGGCGTGGTGCCTTGCTCTGGGGTCGACGTACCGAAGAGCAGAGCATCCGCTTCGGTCGCCTCCGTCGACGGAATCTCGTCCGACGCACCGCTGCCCCGTTCGCGCACCACGCGCTCCAGTGCACTGCCGACCAGCGCGGCGAGTGCGGCTTCCTCAGCGAAGTCGGATGGCGCATCGGGGTAGTCGACGTAGAGAGCGCCCACCAGCCTTCCCCCAACGCGAATCGGGCAGAGGCCGCTGAAGGCAGGTAGCCCCCGGCCAAGCCAGCCATAGAGCGCCTGGTTCTCCTCGGCGGAAGATGGTGGTCCGAGGAGCGGTGCCGCCCGAGAGAACAT
>JBMTAX010000634.1:0-2514 GCA_049429145.1 Myxococcota bacterium | reverse complement strand
TCGACGCACCGCGGGCCGTGGTCGTTCAGCCGCTCACCGTCGAGCGGCATGCCGTGCAGGGTCGAGGACGACTATCGACCTCGTCCGGTCGGCAATGGATTCACACCCGCATACCTGTCGCCCCTTCCCTGCGTGCCCGTCTCCGCCGAGAAACATCGAGCTGTGGGGCGACTGCGACGAGGTAGCGAGGGTTGTTGGTAGGGTGGCATCAAGGCGCCATGCGGCGCTCGGGTCGCGGTGTCGAGCACGCAGAGGCGGCAACGTGAATGCCAAGGTTGGCGACGCGCGCCCCGCAGCCGCGCTCAGGGCAACGACACGCGCACTCTGCGTCGCCCTTCGTCACCGTGCTCGATGAAGATCACAGACCCTGGCTCAATCTCCGCGACCTCAGCGCGCACCTCGAGGAGCTTGTCGCCCACGCCAACCGTCTTCGTCACTCCGCTCGGTAGTTCGACGATGGCCTTGAGTCCCCCGTCGCTCTCGAGCGTTCCCCGCAGATTCACCCGGTCGAGCCCTGAGAGCCCACCCACCGCAGCGTCGGTCCCCGCCTCGCCCGTTTGCCGTCGAGCGCCCCGGGGTGCCCCCTTGGCGGTCTCCCGTGCCTCCATGCCCTCGAGCCCCGGTGTGAGGTCGACCTGGGGCGAGACAGCAGCGGCATCTGCCGACTCGTAATAGCCCGCAAGCTCGAGGGTCATGAAGAGACTCGCGATGTTTCCTTCGACAGAACGCACCGCAGCATTCCATTTGCCCACAGCGTCGTTATAGCGCTGTCGCTGCGTGGCGAGTTCGTTCTCTGTCTGTTGCAAGGCAGCACGAAACTCGGAGAAGCCGCCGCTTGAACGGAGCGTGGGGAAGAGCTGGCCCGCGTACATCAGCCGCGACATGTACCCTTCGGCCCTTCGTGAGGCCTCGATCTTGTCGTCGATGTTGGCGCTCTTATCGTAGTCGCTGCGTGCATTGGCGAGCCCGAAGAAGACCTCTCTCTCTTGCCCCGTCTCCCCGCGCACCGATGCCATCATCTGGGCCACGAGGTCGTAACGCTTCTGCAACACCACGTCGACCTGCGCCCACTCGCGTTTCACCTCTTCTTCGAGGTGAATGACTTGGTTGTACCAAGGGACCACGAAGACGACGGCGGCGACGCCGAGGAGGCCCACCGCACCTGCCACAAGGGCGGCACAACCAAACTTGAGCATAGGGGATCACCTCACCCGTCGGGCGCAGCGCGTTCGAATGCGGCGTAAGGGTATCACAGGTGAACGCAACGCTCCCGGCAGAGCGAAGCGGAGTGAAGCGGCGTCCGGTGGCTCAGGAGGGCCTGGCCTCCCCCGATTTCGCCTCCGCCCAGCTCGGCCCCATCCCGACGTCGACCACGAGGGGAACCTGCAGCGCCCCTACCCCCTCCATGACGTCCCGCAGCAGGCTCGCGACGTCGGGTGCCACCTCTTGCGGCGCCTCGAGCACCAGCTCGTCGTGCACCTGTAAGAGAAGCCGCGCGGGGAGAGCCCTCTCATACAGCTCATCTGCGAGTTGGAGCATCGCCAGCTTGCAGAGGTCGGCGGCGCTGCCCTGGATAATGGTGTTCGCCGCCATTCGCTCCCCGGCCTGACGCTCGACGACACTTCGAGACGAAAGCAGCGGCAGATAACGCCTGCGCCCGAGCAGCGTCGTCACGTACCCGAGGCCGTAGGCCTCCGCCACCACGCCCTCGGTCCACGACGCAACACCTGCATACAGTTGAAAATAGCGGTCGATGTACTGCTTGGCCTCTATGCGGCTCACCCCGAGCTGCTGGGACAGTGCAGTCGCCCCCTGGCCATAGAGGGTCGCGAAATTCACGGTCTTCCCGATCGTGCGCTGCTCGCGGCTCACCGCCTCTGGCGGTAGGCCGAAGAGCTCCGCCGCTGTCTGCTGGTGCACGTCGACACCATGGGTGAAGGCTGCAACCAGCGCTGCATCTTGGGTGAAATGCGCCAAGAGCCGAAGCTCGATTTGGTTCCAGTCAGCGACCACGAGTTGTTGGCCAGCAGGGGCGTGAAATGCACGACGAATGCGCTGGCCCTCCTTAGAACGCACCGGCGTTTTCTGTAGGTCGGGCTCTGTGGTGCCGAGCCTCCCGGTGGCCGCTCCGGTCTGCTGGAAGGTGGCATGAATGCGACCCGTTTCAGGGTTGACCGCTCGGTGCAGCACATCGGTGTAGGTGGTAATGAGCTTGGAAAGCCGGCGGTGATCGAGGAGAACTTCCGCTATCGGGTGGTGCGACCGCAGGCGTTCGAGGACCTCGGCGTCGGTGGAGTACCCGGAGCGCGTGCGCTTTTTCACGGGCAGCTTCATTTCGTCGAATAGCACCTCTCCCACTTGTTTCGGCGAGGCGAGGTTGAAGCTGCGGCCAGCCAGAGTGAAGGCCTCGTGCTCGAGCCTCTCGAGCTGCTGCCGCAGCTCGACGCCAAGCACCTGCAGGTCATCGCCGTCGACCGCGATACCGTGTCGCTCCATCTCGCCGAGCACGTAAGC
>JBMTAX010000633.1:0-2521 GCA_049429145.1 Myxococcota bacterium | reverse complement strand
CGACGGTGACGAGGGCCCGTGATGTGTCTGCTGCCTTACGCCGCAGGCAGCGGTCGATATTTGACCCGCCGCGGCTCAACGTTGCCGAGGCGCTTTCGGCGGTCGGCCTCATATTCTTGGTAGTTACCCTCGAACCAGACCACCTGGCTGTCACCTTCGAAGGCGAGAATGTGCGTCGCGATTCGATCGAGAAACCAGCGGTCGTGGCTGATGATAACCGCACAGCCGGCGAAGTTGTCGATAGCAGCTTCCAGTGCCCGCAGTGTCTCTACGTCGAGATCATTGGTTGGCTCGTCGAGCAACAGCAGGTTGCCGCCTTCTTTCAATAGCTTGGCGAGGTGAACACGATTGCGCTCGCCGCCGGAGAGCTTGCCAACGGGCTTTTGCTGGTCAGGCCCCTTGAAGTTGTAGAGCGAACAGTAGGCACGCGCATTCACGCTGCGAGGACCGAGCTCGAGAACCTCTTGCCCGGCCGAGATCTCATCATAGACACTCTTTTTGTCGTCGAGATGGTCCCGGGACTGATTGACGTACATCAGCTTCACCGTGTCGCCGATGCGCATCGCTCCACCGTCGGGAGCCTCTTCTCCCGCGATCATGCGGAATAGCGTGGTCTTGCCAGCGCCGTTGCCTCCGATGACCCCGACGATTCCACCCGGGGGAAGACGAAAGTTGAGGTCCTCGTAAAGCAGCTTGTCGCCGAACGCCTTCTTGAGACTCTTGGCCTCGACGACGACGTCACCAAGTCGGGGGCCTGGCGGGATGAAAATCTCCGCGGCACCTTCTTTCTCCCTGCCCTGCTGCTGCAAGAGTTCGTCGTAGCGATTGAGACGCGCTTTGCCCTTGGCCTGCCGAGCCTTCGGCGACATGCGCACCCACTCAAGCTCGCGCTCGAGCGCCTTCTTTCGATTCGACTCCGCCTTCTCTTCCGCCTCGAGTCGGCGTTGCTTCTGCTCGAGCCACGAGGAGTAGTTGCCCTCGAAGGGAATGCCCTCGCCGCGGTCGAGTTCGAGGATCCAACCGGCAACGTTGTCGAGGAAGTAGCGATCGTGCGTGACCGCGACGACAGTGCCGGGGAAATCATGCAGATAACGCTCGAGCCAGGCGACGCTATCAGCGTCGAGGTGGTTCGTGGGTTCGTCTAGCAGCAGCATATCGGGCTTCTCGAGCAGCAGGCGACATAGCGCCACCCGACGACGCTCGCCGCCCGACAACGTCGACACCTTCTGGTCAGGTGGTGGGCAGCGCAGCGCATCCATGGCGAGTTCAAGAGTGCGGTCGATCTCCCAGCCATTCACGGCCTCGATGGCATCCTGCACACGCCCGTGCTCGGCCATGACTTTATCCATCTCCTCGTCGGAGAGGCTCTCGCCTAGTTTCATCGACAGCTCCTCAAATCGAGTGAGCAGGTCGCGTACCTTCTTCACGGCGGGCTCGATATTCTCGATGACGGTCTCTCCATCGTCGAGTTGTGGCTCTTGGGGCAGGTAACCTACGGTCGTGCCCTCGAGGACCTTGGCCTCACCGAGAAACTCGGTGTCGACACCGGCCATAATGCGCAGAAGGCTGCTCTTGCCCGAACCATTCACGCCAAGGACGCCGATCTTTGCCCCCGGGTAGAAGTAAAGCGTGATCCCTTTGAGGACCTCTTTCCCACCGGGGACGACCTTCTTGAGGTCGCGCATGGTGTAGATGAATTGACGCGACACGACGCCTCCTGCTTGACCGCCCATCGGCGGCGAACGATGGGCGGAGGCATAGCGCCTCCCGGGGCAAAAGGCACGATCCACGACGCGCAACCGGCGCGGCAGAGCACAGCGATGGGGGATGTGGCGCGGAGGTGCATGGCGGGCGGGTTCCCGGCTAGACTTTCGGAGGGCGCGGCTTTGGGGCGCCTGCGAAGGAAGAGGATGCCGATCGAGAGCCCACGCGGGCGAGCCTCGCGCAGTGAGCCTGACTCCCCCGGGGGCCCTCCGAAACCCGGGGCGGCGCTGCGTGACCCGGTCTCCGAGCATCCCCTCATCGACAGCCAAGAAGACGACCAACGGACGAGTTTCACCGACGGGGAGACGGTCGCAGGTCATCTGCCCTCTTGGGCGGAGAGCGAATTGGAGACCCCGCCCTCGGGGGAGGGGATCCCGCACGAGTACGCGCCGATAGGCGAGAGCAATACGTTCGATGACGACGATACCGATTCTCTCCCACGGTGGACGCCCCCCAAGGGGAAGCTGCGCGCTCCGGCGGCACCGACGAGCCGAGTCCCGTTCCTGGCTCTCTCCGTCGACGCTCCCACCGATGACAGCGCTGACCTGCTCACAGGCGAGACAGTGGCCAATGTGCCGGTCCCCCCGGCGTTCTCCTCGGCGGGTGTCAAACGGAGCGCCCCCCACCATCCCCTCTCTACGTGGGAAACGGGTTCTCAGGAGACGGATGACTTGGGGGATACGGGGGGGCGCCCACGGCACAACCCGGCGTCACTTTTCGATGGCGCGCATTCCGCCGAGTCACCACCACGCGATGT
>JBMTAX010000632.1:0-2522 GCA_049429145.1 Myxococcota bacterium | reverse complement strand
GCAAAGACGACCGGCTCCGCGATCGTCGGTCGCCAAGCCTGATGAAGCTCTCGTTCCCCTAGAGCTCGGCTATCGACCACCACGCCTGTGTCGAGCCGGGAGCGACACCGCGGCAATGGCTTGATGCCCTGCGTCCTACCAGGCTCCGGGACGATGCCGTGGGCTACTTCATGGAGCCACGTGCTTCAGACCGCGACCCACGACAAGTCGCCCTTGCCCTCACGAATGACGACGGGGTACGGCCCCGACAAATCCACCACGCTGGAGGGCGGCTCGTCGATGTGCTCTGCATCGAGAATGAGGTCGAGCCCATGCCCCATGTGGAGGTTGATTTCTTCGGGGTTCTTCAGCGTGCGCCCCTCGACCGTCGTCGAGGTGGAGATGATGGGCTTCTTGAAGGCGCGGGCCAGAGCCAAGGTCACCGGGTGGTCAGGCACGCGGATGCCGACGGTGCGCCGCTTCGACTGCAGCATGCGCGGTACCTCGGGGGTCGCGCGCAGCACGAATGTGTACGGCCCTGGCAGCAGCCGTTTCATGATTCGGTAGGCTTCATTCTCGACGAGGGCATAGCGAGCGATGTCGCTGAGATCGGCGCAGACGAACGAGAGAAGGTGATCTTTCTTCAGTCCCTTCAGGCGGTGGATACGATCGACCGCGCGCTTGTCGAAGATGTTGCAGCCGATCCCGTAGGTCGTGTCCGTCGGGTAGGCGATGACGCCGCCACGCTCGAGGGTTTCAGCGGCGCGCTCGATTTTGCGGGGCTCGGGGAAGTCTTTGTTGACCGCAAGTCGCAGACAAGTGACGTGGACCATGCAGCTTTGCTCGTGGTGAAAAGGGCTGCGGATCTTGATGTAGTACCTGCGCCACCGCTTGTCGATGAGCTTCCCGCAGGCGGGAAGCGGTCAGCTCTCGCTGCCTACGGGCTTGCTTCGGCTGCCAGGAAGACGCAAGGTGATGTGACGCAAGGAAGGGACATGTTGCCGATGAGCAGGGAGCAGGAACCAAGCGAGGGACCGCGTGAGCCAGCTGAGGTGCTCGAACCCGAGGACCCTGCCGCTGCGCCGGGCAGTTCGACTCGGCCGCGTTTCAACCTCGAGGTCGCTTCGGAGAACGTGAGCGAGGCGATGGCCGAGCTCCGTCGCCAGGCGACGTACTGGGTGGACCGGGGGCGTTACAACAAGGTGCGGGTCAAGCGGAACGGCAAGGCTGTCCTGCCCGATATACCCATCGGCGCGCTCGTGGCTTTCGAGGCCGCCACATTTTTCTGGACGGGTTTGCTGCGTGGAGCCGTGGTGAACGTCGTCGGGCGCGCGTTCTTCGAGGTCGAACTCATCAACGAGGCGGAGGACCACTACAAACGCGGATTGGAGCATTTCCTCGCTGGTGACCTCGACGAGGCAGAGCGCTGCCTAGACCGCGCCCTCCGCATCGACGAGCGTTATCCTCGCGCCCATCTCCAGCTCGGAGTGTTGCGCAAGCTGCAAGGCCGAACCGAGGACGCTCGACGTCATTTCGAAAATGCCATCAAGCATGACCGTGGAGGGGACACGGGCCGCGAAGCCGAGGTTCACCTCAAGAAGATCGGCGAGCGATAGTCCGCGCTAGCCCTCCACATGGGCATCAACTCGGCTGGCGCACTTCGAAGAGAGGCAGCTTGGCGACGGGCCTTCCGTCAATATCGATGGAAAGCGTATAGGGCCCGAGCATCGTCAATGGCATCTTGGGGAAGTCGAGCACGTGGTCAGTCTGCTGAACGCGGGCGAAGCTCACCACCGACTCCGCTCTCGCTGCGCGTTGATGACGAGGGTTCAAGATGGTGGCCGTGACGCGCACCTCGCGATTGACTCGCGAAGACATCTTCAAGCATACCGAGAACTTAGGCGCCTCCCCAGGGACATCGAACACTTCGAAATAGGTCAGCTTGATGCGACGAGGGGAGGCCGGTATGCAGCCCTCTTTGGGAACGATTTGGATGCGCTCCGCGGCGAAGTGGTCGAGGAAGCGGACCTCAGCGTCGTGGCTCGACCGCTCTTCTTTCGGGGCGAGGTTGTCGTCGGTGGCCTTCGCTTTTACCTGGCCTGCGGCATCTTTCAGATCCTGCAGTCCCTGTTTTCCGCCCGCCGTCAGGGTATCGCCGAAGAGATCCGCGAACGCGTCGTTGTCGTTGGCGACGGCGCTCACGCTGGCGAGGAGCGGCAGAACCACCAGGGTGCCAATACGAAGCGTCATGCTCGCCGCGCCGAACCGGGCGGCCAAGGGCCGATTGACGCGCCGGAAGCGGCGGCGAGGAGGGGGCTGGGTGAATGTCATCTGGGCCACTCGAGTTCCTACGATAGCAGCAGCGCCCGCGAGCGCGAATAAACGTGTCCCGTTCTGACGCCACCGAAAAGGCGCACATTCACCTTGGGGCCGCGGCCTCAGATTGACGCGCTCCCCGTAAGGATGTGGACCCCGCAACGGAGCCCGCGGGGGAGGGCGGTCGCGATCCGCTTTCCGATGGTGGCGATCAACTGGTCGCCGGC
>JBMTAX010000631.1:0-2524 GCA_049429145.1 Myxococcota bacterium | reverse complement strand
GAGCCAGGGGCCTGGTGGGCAGAACGTGCAGAAGACCTCCACCAAGGTAGACCTACGCCTGTGCATCGCCGAGCTCTCCGTATGCCTGAATGAGCGCGAACTTGCGTTGGTGCGTGAGGTTCTCGCCTCCCGCCTCGACCGTGAGGACCGCCTGCGGGTCATCAGCCAAGAGCACCGAGAGCGGCCGCAAAACCTCGAGGCCGCGCTGAGACGCATGGAGATCCTGCTGTGCCAGGCACTCGTCCCAAGAGCCCCTCGAGTCGCGACCCGGCCCACCCGCGGGAGCCAGCGGCGCCGCCTGGCAGACAAGCGCCACCAGGGGGAAAAAAAACGAGGGCGTCGGGAGGATAGCGACTGATGGGCCCCGCGACGCCTGGGTTCGCGAAACACGCAACCGTCGAGCAGCCCGCGCGATAACCCCGTATACTGAACCCCCCGCGCCGCTCTCGTCAGCCGCCGCGGCGTACCGCCAGGGAGCCGACCGTGACCCAAACCCCGAGCCGAGTCCTCTCGAACATGACGAACCTCTCCGAGGCGGAGCTCAAGCGGAGGCTTGACCAGCTCACGGACGTCAAGACCGGACAGGTGCGCGGACTGACGCAGCTCGATGCGGCCCTGGCACAGACAACTTCTGGCATCGCGAAGTCGACCCTCGACACCTATGGCACCCTGACCCAGCGTGCCGAGACCGCCCACGTCGTGGAGGCCCCCGAGCAGGCTTTCCAGCGCGCCGGAGAGGCCGCTGGGTATGCGCCCGCCGCCCCTGAGCCAGCGTCGCCGCAGGTCTCTCAAACCCTCGACCGGGCCAAGACCTCGGGCCTCAAGCGCATCCAGGCCTCGCCGCTCCTCGCCGACGGGCAAACCCCCCTGGCCCCTGGTGGCAACATCGACCTTGCGCCCCACCAGCAGCAGCTCGACGCCGACAGTCGCCTTATGCAGTTCGAGCAGCTGAAGATCCAGATGAACAAGATCAACCAGATCACGGACCTCATCTCGAACACCCTCAAGTACAATCACGACACGCTCAAGTCCGTGATCAACAACACGAAGGCTTCTTGAGCGACGTGTCACCAGCCAAAGGGCGATGATGGACGACGAGACCCGCACGAAACTATTGGAGCAACTCGCCCGCGGCGAGACGACGTGGGCCGCCGCCCTTGGTCTGACCCGGACAGAGGTCTACGGCATCGCCCACGCCGCCCATCGTCTCCTCGGCCTCGGCCAGGTCGAGCTCGCCCGCAAGATCGTCGAGTCGCTGATCGTGCTGAACCCACAAGACGGCTACTTCCACGCCTTTCTCGGAGCGATCCGTGGACAGGAAGGCGACGAAGACGCTGCGCTGCGCCACTACAACGACGCCATTACCCGCGACGGCAAGAACCTCGCGGCGCGGGTCAATCGCGCCGAACTCTACTTGCGACGCGGCCAGCTCGAGGCCGCACTCGGTGATTTGACGGCAGCCACGCGCATCGACCCCGAGGGCAAGACTCCGCTAGGGAAGCGCGCCGTCGGCCTCGCTCGCGGCACCGCCTCCGCTATGCACGACGCCCTGGGACACAGAAAAGCGCCCACGAAGTCGGCAGAGCCCGAGCCTGTCCCTGCGAAGAAATCAGGCTTCTTCGGCAAGCTCTTCGGCACGAACGACTGAGACCTTGGCTCCAACGGTACAGTTGCTTCGCCCCTTCGAGGAGATCTGCGGCGTGCCCTGCGGCGTGGTAGTCAGCTGCCTGCGTCGTCGCTCCTCAACCCGTTGCCTGCGCCAGCTTCGGAACGCACTAACGGGTTCGTCGAAGTCGAGGAGCGCATTCTCCGAAGCAAGCAAGCTATCGCCCCGTGGCTGTGACTCCACGATGCGTCGGTCCTCCCGCAAAATGATCCGATGCACGCGCATGAGCAGCCAGCCCACGAAGGCGCTGAGCATCGGTGTGAGTACGAGGCGCTGGTAGCTGCGCAGGTAGATGCGTGTGCGGCTGTCGTCGATGGGCACCGCGACGATGAGTACGACGAGGGCGGGAGAGAGCGGCATCGACCAAAGATTCGGTGCTCTCCATAGCAGGCGTCGTTGTCGCTGTGGATGCGCTGTCGTCGCTGGCCCCTCCCCCGCAAAGCCCCCCTCCTCTTGCACCAGGTTTCGTCGCTCATAGCCTTTGACCAGCCTTCCGATGGTGCGCTGGTGCACGAAGGGAAGGTGCACGTGGTCGAGCTGGTTTTCCATGACACGGCTGTAATGTGCATGCCATTCCTCGACGTGTTGCGTGACCGACCACTGCCCCTCGAGGTGGGAAAACCAGGGCGGTTCGCCTTCAGGCGGGCACGAATCGTCGCCCCACAGAAAGAGCAGTCCGTGTCTCTCCTTGAGCGCGAGGGGGCGGCGGTGCAAACCTGAAGGAATCTGCTCATCGTCACACAGCGGTGGCACACGCGTGCATCTGCCCTCCCCATCGAAGCGAAAGCCATGGAAAGGACACTCGAGACAACCGTCTTCGGCGACCTTGCCCAACGAGAGCTGTGCCCCTCGATGGGG
>JBMTAX010000630.1:0-2527 GCA_049429145.1 Myxococcota bacterium | reverse complement strand
GCCCGCGAACCCATCGACGTCTTACATGAGGCGAAGGGTGCGTTGCTGTCGACCTCCTTCTCAGGCGATTTCCACCGCCTCGAGGAGCGGTTCTTCCGGCTGTACCAACAAGACGTCAGCGCACGCGACACCCCGCGACCGGAGGCGCGTCGCCTCCTCGAAGAAGCCCTGCTCTGTTTACCGATATATCGGCTTCCGCCTGTCTCCGAAGACAGCCCACCGCAAGGCCCGGTGCTCCATGTCCTCGCGCAGACCCTGCAAAAGGCACGAGCTCATTGCGGGATGACCGACAGCGCGCTCCCAGAGTTTTTGTATGGGCTCTTGCGTGGCCCCCCCGCAACTGAGGAAGCGCGTGCGTTCGCCATTGGCTTTGCCCAACTCAGCGCCCCGCTGATGGCCAAAGGCTACGAAGATTGCGCGCTTTATCGGTGGCCCATGCTGATGTCGACAGCGGAGGTCGGAAGCGCGCCCGGTGTCTTCGCATCTTCCCCTTCGCAAGTGCATCACCGGCTGGCCGCACGGGTTCACTGGCCCTATTCGCTCCTCGCGACGTCAACGCACGACACGAAGCAAAGTGAAGATGTGCGTGCTCGACTGCATGTCCTGTCCGAGATACCCGCGGCATGGAGGGCGTGGTGTCGTGGTCATTTCTTCACGGATATGTGGCGTTCTGTTGCTCCCATGGTCGACAACAAGGTCCGGTACCAATTACTCCAAACCCTTGTGGGGGCCTGGCCCATCGACGAGGGACGAGCCCAGCGACACATGCAGAAGGCGGTAAGGGAAGCCCGTGAGCACACCAGCTGGTCCGCGCCACACCTGCAATATGAGCGCGCAGTGGTGGAACTGGTCGGGACCGTTTACAACAACGCCGAATTACGTGAGGCGATTGCCGCGTGGGTCGACAAACTTGCACCTCACGCGCAGCGTAACGCTCTCGCGGAGCTGCTCCTGAAGCTGACGGCACCGGGAGTGCCAGACATCTTTCAAGGAACCGAACTCTGGCACCCTCGCCTCGTCGATCCTGACAACCGCAGCGATGTCGATTTCCGCGTGCGACGCGCATATTTACGACGCTGCCGGATGTTTTCGGCGCCCGAGGTGATGAAGCAAGCTTCGGTTGGCCTGCCGAAGATGTGGCTGATTCATCGGGTACTTTCGTTCCGACGAGACCATGGCCCACTGTTCGGGCCCGGCGCCGACTATTCCCCGCTCCCGACAGAAGGGCCTCGCGCAGACCAGCTCTTCGCCTTTGCACGCGGGGGAGGCGCCATGGTCATCGCTGTGCCGCGACTCTGGTGCGCGTCTCCCCCTGACGACAACCAAACCACGCTGCGGCTACCCCGGGGCCGCTACCGCAACATTTTGGACAATGGGGCAGAATGCAACGACAACGTCAGTCTTTCGTGGTTATTCCGCCATTTCCCGGTGGCGCTGCTGTGGCGATGCCCGTGACAGCACCACTACATTTTGAGGTATGGGCACCCTATGCCCACAAAGTCGAAATCGACATTGCCGGAAAACGAAGAGTTCTCGAGCCGCAGCAAGATGGGCATTGGCACATCGACTTGCCACTTCCAGAAGGTGCCTGTGACTATTTCTTTCATCTGGATGGCGGCCCGCCTCTGCCAGACCCGCGCTCCCCGTGGCAGCCCGAGGGTGTACGAGGCCCCTCGCGTACCGTCGATCACCGCAGCTTTCCTTGGCGTCACTCTCTGCCAAGAGCGAACCCAATCTTAGACCGGGTATTGTACGAGTTGCATGTGGGCACGTTCACAACGGAGGGGACCTTTGACGCTGCCCTCGATCATCTACCGCACCTCGTGGAGCTCGGGGTTACCCACTTGGAGCTCATGCCCGTTGCGGAATTCGCCGGGTCGAGGGGCTGGGGCTACGACGGCATCTTCCTCTTTGCACCGCATCATCGCTACGGAGGTCCGCAGGGCCTCAAGCGGTTTGTCGATGAGGCACACGGCCTCGGCCTGCGCGTACTCCTCGACGTTGTCTACAGCCATCTTGGACCACTCGGAAATCCGCTACCCCTGTTCGCCCCCTACCTGAAGCGAGAGCCCACAGGCTGGGGCGATGCCATGAATCTCGACGGCGCAGGCAGCGATGAAGTGCGGCGTTTTCTGCTCGACAATGTGAGCCAATGGCTTGTCGATTATCGCTTCGATGGCTTGAGACTCGATGCTGTGCATGCTTTCCGCGACGTCACCGCGCTCTCCTTCCTAGAAGAACTCAGCTTGCATGTGGGGCAGCTTTCGAAGGCATCGGGGCGAGAAATGGAACTCTTTGTCGAGAGCGACCGAAATGACCCAATGCCGATCATGCCCCGTGCGGAGGGTGGATTCGCTTGTACGGCGCTGTGGAATGATGATTTCCACCATGCACTGCATGCTTGGCTCACCGGTGAGACAAACGGGTACTACGCTGACTACGGTGACCTCGAGGCCCTCCAGCTTGCCCTCACGCGTGGCTTTGTTTTGGACGGCCGCTACAGTTCCTACCGACGACGGCGGCACGG
>JBMTAX010000629.1:0-2527 GCA_049429145.1 Myxococcota bacterium | reverse complement strand
CGCCCGACGCGGCGGCGAGGGAGGTACCCCCGGGCGGGGCCCACGCCCCGACGACCAAGTGCCGAAAGTTCGGGCAGTGGCCGCGACCACGGCCGCATGCTCGACGGGGCCCGCCACCGACACCACGAGGTGGTCGGGTCCAACCGTCTCGCGATGAAAGCGCCGCAGGGATTTCAAGTCCGTAGCATCGAGGTGTGCCACGGTTCCCTCGATGGTGCGCGCGAGACCGTGACCCGCGAAGAGGCGCTGAGCGCTGAGGTTGTCGGCATCGGTCTCGATGCCGTCTTCGTTGACGAGCTCGAGCAGTTCTTCGCGCAGCACGCCTTTCTCAATGGCGAGCCCCTCGAAACGGGGTGCACCGAGCATCTCGCACAATAGGGCGATGGCCTCAGGCTCGCGGCCCGCGTCGACGCGAGTGTCGTACACCACGCGGTCCCGCCACGTGGCGCCATCGATCTCGCCCCCGAAATCATCGGCGGCGAGGCTCACGGCCCGTGCATCCTTGTGACGGCGGGTACCGCGAAAGACCATGTGCTCGAGCAAATGGGACATACCCCACGTCGTGTCGTCCTCGTGGATCGGCCCCCCTCGATGCCTGACGCAGACGTGGCTGCTCGCGAGGTGTGACAAGCGTGCGGTGCACACGACCACACCGTTAGCGAGGCGAGTTTGCTGCAGACGAAGGGGGGGAGGCGGTCGCTTCATGTGGTTTCCTCATCGAGCAGCGCTCGGGCGGAAGCAATCACCTCATCACGGGGCAGGCCTTGCGCCTCTGCGAGAGCGAGGAAGGCTGCCGGCAGCGGCGCGGTGAAACGGCGAGGGACTCCGTCGAGTACGACGTCGAGACGGAGCGCGTGCAGACCGAACGCCCCGTGGTCAGTCGCTGCCGCCCCGTAACGAACATCCCCGGCCACCGGCCCCCCCTCCGCCGCGAGATGAGCCCGGAGCTGGTGTGGCCTTCCGGTACGGGGGCGAACTTCGACGAGTGCGCTCCCCTGCCCCCTCACGATGACCTTGACCTCGGTGACCGCGGGGCGCCCAGACGGCCCGAGGTGATAGCGACCATCCGCACGTCGCTGCCGCTCGATAGGAGTGGTGAGCACGCGGGCCTCGAAAGGCAAGGAGCCCTCGACCAGCGCCAAATACACGCGCTCCACCGCTCCGGTCGCAAAACAGTGGCTGAGTCGAGCGACCAAAGCAGGGTCGTCGGCGAGCAGAAGCACGCCGCTGGTCTCCCGGTCGAGACGATGCACGGCCGCGAGATAGGGAACGGGTCTTTTGCGCGTCGCCTGCAGTCTCTGGCGGAGCTCGTGCGCCAACGTCCCTGCGCTGGCCTGCCGCGTCGGCTCGGTGAAAACCCCAGACGGCTTCTCCGCGACGATCAAGCTACCCTCCTCACGCCAGGCCCCCTCGAAGGGCATGTCGCGTGGGTTCGGGGCTTTGGTGGCGGCAGGCGCGCGCAGCTCAATGCGCTCGCCCCCCCGCAGAGGCCTCGACTGGGTCCTCACGCGTCGCCCATCGACGAAAACGCTGCCGTTGACGATGTGGCCTCGCGCGGCACGGCGGCTCACTTCGGGAAAGAGTTCGGCGAGGGCTCGGTCGAGACGTTCTCCCGACAGCGAAGAGGGCACTACAGCGGGAGGGTAAAGTGGCATGAGAGATCTGTTGTGGCAGGATAAGCAGAATGGTAATTCTACTACTAAGTACAGTGTCTCGGATTGATGCAGAAGAGCTCGTTTCGCCTCGATAGTTGCTGCGTGGAGATTCGGTTCTTTATCATCGCCCATTCGATTTCAGGGAACTTGGGTGCGCGCGGCGGAGCGGCGGGCACACGGAGAGTGAATGGCGAAGCCGGTTGAAGAAGTGAATGCGTTGGACCCGAATGGAATCCCCCGTCCTAAGTCGGGGACGAGGCACTTGCGGGCCCCTATCGAGATCCGGGTGGAGATCACAGCGAGAAACCAGTCGTTTACGACGACGTCGAGGAACCTCGCCGCGGGCGGGATGAGCTTCGAGAGCCAAGAACCGTTTCGTGTCGGTGACCCGGTCAACATCCTTCTGTACATCCCGGTCAAGAAAGAGCTCGACCTGTTGAAGGTGGCCTCCGAGGTGGTTTGGGTGGAGGACGACGACGGCTGCCTCATGGTGGGTGCTGCGTTCCGTAAGTTCGCCCCCGGAGACGAAAAACGCTTGCGGGAGTGGCTCCTCGAATCGGTGCGCGCCCAGCGCGAGGGGCGTCCCATCGGCTGAGGAACGACGCGGAAATCAGAAAGTGACACGCGGGGCCTCAGGCCCCGCTCGCTTTTGACGCACTTCCGCTGGGGCCCGCGACCTGTCCGCTGGGTGGATGGCCCGCTCCGCTGGACGCTGTGGGCGAAACATGGCTGCCACCAACCGGTCGGCGGGTCAGAGGCTCGCTAGGCGCCGCTTTGGTTCTTGTGGGCGGCTCTACCAGCACGGCGCTCAAGGACTCGTTGCTCCTTGGGCCAATGACTTCGCCCTCCAGCTGCAGCAGGACCTGACCCGA
>JBMTAX010000628.1:0-2529 GCA_049429145.1 Myxococcota bacterium | reverse complement strand
ACGTCCGGGATGAGACCGCGGGCGCTGAGATGGTGCGCTCGACCGCGGAATACTTTGGGGGCATTGATGTGCTGGTGAACAACGCAGGAGCGATCCAGCTGACCAACACCGCGGACACGCCTATGAAACGCTTCGACCTGATGCATGGCATCAACGTGCGCGGCACGTTTCTCTGTGCGAAGTATTGCCTCCCGCACCTCGAGCGAAGTTCTTCGGCGCACATTGTTTCACTCTCGCCGCCTCCGCGAATCGAGCCTCGCTGGCTGCAGGGGCACGTGGCCTACACCATGTCGAAATTCGGTATGTCCATGTGCACTGTGGCGTGGGGCGAAGAGCTGCGGCCCCAAGGTGTATGCGCGACATCGTTGTGGCCGCGGACGCTTATCGCCACGGCTGCGGTGGACATGCTGCTCGGTGAAGACGGTATGCGCGCAAGCCGCACCCCGGAGATCATGGCCGACGCGGCCTATGCCATCGTCACGACGCCGGGGCTTTCCTTGACCGGTCGCTGCCTCCTCGATGAGGAGATTCTCCGAGAACGTGGCGTCACGGACTTCTCTGCCTATGACTCGACGCCCGGGGTCGAGCCCATGCCGGACCTCTACGTGTGAGTAGCCTCGTGGTAGTGCGCGCCCTTCGCGCCGAAGACCGAGTCGTGGCGGCAGCACTCGCTGCGGAGTTGGGTCTTCCCTTGCTCGACGAGCCCGGGCCTGTCGGTGGCCATCTCGAGCTGGTGCTGTCGTCGACAGGGTGGGGGCTGCAGGCTGGCGGGGACAGGCGAGGTCGTCCCATCGTGGTCGACCTCGTGGACGGGGACGTTGGACGGCGACGCAGGGAGCCGGGGCGTTATCGGTCGGAATTGGCGCGTGCCGTCGGCGTCACCCGCGACCGCGCCCCTCGCGTGATCGATGCAACCGCGGGCCTTGGCGTCGACAGCGCCGTGCTCGCATGGCTCGGCTGTTCTGTGGTCGCGGTCGAGAGAGAGCCGGTGCTCGCCGTGTTATGGCACCAGGCCATGCGCCAACTGACCTTGAGGTCAGATGCTCCGCAGCTCGTCTTCGTCAGTGGTCGCGCCGAGGAAGTCCTGTCTGCGCGCCGTGCGACGGATGGACCGCCAGACGTCATCTATCTCGACCCCATGTTTCCGCCGCGCTCGAAGACGGCGCTGGTTCGTAAAGAGATGCAGCTGCTGCAGCGCCTGTCCTCCCACCCTGACGACACCGAGCGAGATGCTCTCTTCGCTCAGGCGATGTCGTGCGCGCGTGGACGCGTCGTCGTGAAAAGACCGCGTACAGCGCCTCCTCTCGCCCCAGGGGTGAGCTTCAGCCTCGAGGGGAAGACCACTCGTTTTGACGTGTATCTCACTCGGCAGGCGGAAGACTCAGCCTGAAGGCTCCCCTTGACCCTTCGCCGCGGACGACTTTCCTCTCGACGACAAGGACCCCGGCAAGCAGCGCTCACCGGGGCCTCAGTGCGAAATCGGTAGACTTGGTGCAGTGCTCTTTACGCTCGATCAGGTCGATCTGCGTGACCAGGCCCACAGGTACTTCCTGCCGCATTACCACCGCCACTTTCCCCCCAGCGAATGCCCGGGTCAGCTCGGTGAGACTCGTGTCTAGCTTCACCTCGGTGACAACGTCGAGGCTTGCGATGTCGCCAGCGGGTGACTTCATCGTAGCCTCACCTTTGACGAGGGCGTCGAGCACACGCACCTCGCTGATGACCCCGCGCAGTCGGTCCCCTTCCAGTACGGGGAGCTGCGAGATGCCGTGCGTCTTCATGCGATCAATGACCACGCCCAACGGGTCGGCGGGAGCTGCGCTGATGAGCGAACGCGCATGCTGACCTCGACGGGAGAGCAAGTCATTTACAGTGCCCTGCATAGGCTCCGGCTCGAGCAGGCCTGCATCTTTCAACCACTCGTCGTTGAGGAACTTCGATAGGTACCGGCTCGAGGAATCTGGGAGAATGACGAGGATATTGAGGGGTGTCTCTCGCGGTTCTTTTGCGTGTTTCTCCGCCCAACGAATCGCGCCGGCCACAGCAGACCCGCAGGAGCCGCCGCAGAGCAGGCCTTCCTCGCGGATGAGGCGCCGCGCCATGGTGAAGCTTTCTCGGTCCGTGACTTGTACGACGTCATCCATGGACTTGAGGTCCATGGTCCCCGGCATGAAATCCTCGCCAATGCCCTCGACGTAGTAGGTGTGGGCTTTCCCGGGCGTGCCCGTGTGGAAATATTCATAATAGATGCTGCCCACGGGATCGACGCCGACCACCTGTACCGCAGGGTTTTTCTCTTTCAGGTACTTCGACGTGCCCGTCACGGTTCCGCCGGTGCCGATGCTGCAGATGAAGACATCGATCTCGCCGCCCGTCTGTTCCCAGATCTCTGGCCCCGTCGAGAGATAGTGGGTCTCCGGGTTCGCCGGGTTCCAGTACTGACCCGCATAAAATGCGTTGGGCGTTTCCTCGACGAGACGCTTGGCGACACTGTAATAGCTCCGCGGATCTTCAGGTTCGACATTGGTC
>JBMTAX010000627.1:0-2530 GCA_049429145.1 Myxococcota bacterium | reverse complement strand
CGTCCGCACAATAGAGAATACGACGCTGCAGCAAGCTGGGCAGCCGATCTTTGTGGATCGCGGCCTGTTGACCACCGCCTGAGCACCCACAGCAATGAAAGGGCGTCAACACACAGTCATCGTCGTTCACACAACGTTCTTCGTCCTCGGAAACGAAGACCGCCTGCATACGCTTCACCCGTATCGCCGCAGCGGTCTTCTGGGCTCGTTGACGCAGTGCAAGTTCCGCCGATGAGTCGGCCTCCGGGGTCGCAGCCACCGACTGCCACTCTTCTGTTGTAGGGAGCGCCTCTGGACAGGCCAGCAGGCTGAATATCATCGTCGTCAATACAGAGATACGTCGTGCCATCTTCACTCATGCTCTCGCGAAGTACGTGGGGAGACTGTAAGGGGGAGATTACCCAAATGGAGCGAGGTGTGCTTCCCGCCTTGCGCTCGAGACAAGATCCCCCCACCCAACGAAAACACTTAGGACACATCCCGGTTTTGGGCCGGTCTGATCACTCCAACCCGGAAATGAGAAAGCTGCTCGCGCAGCGCCTCACCAAGCAAGTAAGTAACGAGGCAGAGTCCGCTGAGGAACAGGGCAGGAAAAGCGAGCAGCCATGGGAACACGGCCATGGACCGCCGTCCTTCACTGATAAGCATCCCCCAAGAAAGCTGCGGGGACTCAAGACCAAACCCCAGGAAGGAAAGAAATGCTTCTGCAAAGAGCAATCCAGGAATACCGATGACTCCGTACGCGACGATAACGGCAGCGCAGTTGGGGAGAAGGGTGTGGGTGAACGCCCTCAGTGTGCCCTGCCCCTGCAAGCGCACGTGCAAATAGAAATCGGTAGTCAGCAAGGTCTGCATCTCTGCCTGAACCACGCGCGCGACGACGAGGGACTGCCCAATCCCAAGGCTCAAGATCAGTGAGACTGCCGGATGCAAGAGAGGGCTCGGCAGACCGTACTCGCCTGCAGCCGTACGCAACGCGCGTACCGCGAGCATCAAGACAATCACCAGGATAAGGTAGGGAAGCGCACCGGCCAGTTCGAGCAAGCGCTGCGAAAGTCTTTGGCGCTGGCCTGGTAGGTGGGCCACCAGCGCCCCCACGGGGAGTCCGACGAGTACCGATATGAGACTCGCACCTCCGACTATCCCCAAACTCGTCCGCCCTCCTTGAAGCACGCGGAGCAGCTCATCGCGCCCCAATACATCGGTCCCGAAAGGATGCGTCACGGTGGGAGCTTGCGCACCGAGCAGCAGATCCTGAGCGTTCCCATCCCCTCCGAGGAGCCCACGCAACACCAGCTCTGTTAACCCGGCGGCGGTGAGAGCCACTACGCCGACCATGGCCGTGCGCCGCGCACGTGTGGGGCGAAAGAGGACTTTCACGGAGTAAGGGAACATCGGTTCCTTCGGTTTGCCCGCCGCTGCGGGCCAGAGTGTTCCTCAAACGTCAAAGCGTACTCTTGGGTCGAGCACTCCATACAGAATGTCTTGCAGCAGCCCTGACCCCATGAACAATGCCATGTAGACGAGTACTACAGCACACACCAGCCCAAGGTCGAAGCCCATCGCAGCAGCGACAAATAGACTGCCAAGCCCCGGCAGTGCGAACAGGCCCTCTACGATGAGCGTCCCTGCCAAAAGGCTACTCGTCGCAGGCCCGAGAAATGTGAGAACTGGCAGCACGGCATCGCGGGCGACATATCTCGTCAAGAGCCGCCATCGTGAAGCTCCCTGAGTCCTCGCCAGCAATACGGGTGCGGACCAAAGGGATGCCAGCAACGCCCGATGAAGCACATCCGCAATCCCCCCGGCGCAAGCTGTTCCGAGGGTAATGGCAGGCAATACCCACGAATGGGTGTCTGCACCCAGGGCGGGCGGAAACCAACCCAACTGCAACGAAAAGACCAATACCAGGAGGGGACCAAGAACGACGTTCGGAACTGCAATTCCGAGAGCATGCAGTCCCTGGCAAATACGGGCGGCGATGGAAGATGGCCAGGCAGCAGCAGCAATGCCGAGGGTGCCCCCAAGCACTAGGGCCGCCAACATCGCGGTGGCCACCAGAACGAGCGTAACCGGAAACGCATCCACGACGAGCACGTAGATGGCGCGACCTGGAAACACCCGGCTCTGACCGGCGCAAGTCGAAGGTTCAAAGAGCCCCCAACTTCCCAGAAGCGCTCCGTATTCTTCGAATATATCGCCAGTGGGCTCACAGCCTTTCGAGGCAGAGATGAGTTCGGCCTGATCAAGAAAAGGTCCATCGGGAACCACCCACAGCAATGCAAACATGAAGCTCATCGCCACGAGGATTCCACCGGCCATACGCAGGGCACGACGAAGCGCATATTGGAAGAGTTCGGTCATGGCATGACCCGGTATGGAGCAATAGAGACTTCAGACAGGCGGTGCCGATCGAGCGTATTCGCGCCAAGGCCATCAATCTCAGGCGCCACCAAGACTTGATTGACCGGAAAATATAAAGGAATAAAAGGGACGTCGGCCAGTAAGACCTCCTCTGCCAAGGCTAGTT
>JBMTAX010000626.1:0-2535 GCA_049429145.1 Myxococcota bacterium | reverse complement strand
TAACCGACGCCTTCGTGGAGGCGGCCCGCCTCTGCCTCCGGGCAGGCTGCCACCACGTGTTGGTGGACGCCGCCGACGACGGGTTGCTGGCCGCAACGTTGTCTCCGCTTGGCAACCCCGGGGCTTCTCTCGACGCTCGCAGCATGCATCTCGCGCGCGTGGTGGAGGGGATCGCGTCGACAGGCATGGCGGTCGGGGTCGTACTCACCGTCGAGGAGTTAGCCCCGAGTGGCCTCTCCCCCGCAGAGGGCATCACGATCGGGCAGCGTGCCGTCACCCACGGGGCATCGTTTCTCGTCGTGCGTGCCGGCACCGCCCGATTAGCGGCCCGGTGGTCGCGAGAAACCCGGATGGGGGAGGATGAGACTTGGATGGCGAGCGCACTGTGGCTGCGAGGACGGGTGGGGGTGCCCGTGTGGGCCGCGGGGCCTATCGGCGACCTCGCTGTAGCTCGGTCCATCGCCGGAGATGCTGGCCTGGCTGGCGTCATCGATTGGAAGCCGGGGGGCAGCCCGTGAGCCGTCGCTCTTTACGCCTACTGGCCGCAAGCGTATTCCTCGTGGGCTCTTGTTTGGTGGCCTGCGTGACGTCGGGTGTGACCCCGTCATCTCCACAACATGCGTCTCGACCCCGAACGGGGCCCGTCGTCGGCAAAGCAGAGGCCGCGGGAGAAGAATCTACGACGGCGTTCCTCGCCGTGAAGGGAGAGAAGCACGACGTCAACGATGTAGCATGGCGATGCTGGAGCGAGGCTCGCTGCGAAGAAGGTGTCGCCGGCGAACCCGTGGCACAAGCGCTGGCACCAGCGGTGTTGCGGCGCGTAGTGACGTCGTCACCCAAGTCGGAAGGACTCCCTTTAGAGTCGCGGATCGCAGCGCGCATGTTGCTCGAGCGCGCTACCGCCGATACCCATGCGGCGTCTTTGCGACGAGAGGCAGAGTACCTCTTGCACGACGACGGTGGGATGCCGTTTGTGGCCGCCGATCTGCCCGTGCTCCTCGCTTCGGCGAACAGCACTGCAAGGATACCTTTGCTGGCCAGTGCGATGCCCCTCGTGGAGGAGCGGCAGCGCCGACTCGCTCTGTCAGCGCCGCAACGTGTGGATGCCGCTCGCGCGGCAGGCCTTACCCCGAATCAGCTTCTCGCAGCCCGCGCAGGTCTCGACGACGGCGCGCTGCGGGCGTTGGTCGAAGACGTACTCAGGGGCACGAAGTCTCTCTTGCAGCGTACTCCAGCCAGTGTCGCAGACCTGCCTGCGTTGCACGCGACCATCGAAGCTGAGTACGACCCGCGCAGCGCGACACAGGGCGTCTTCATGCAGCCCCTTGTCTCGCAGCGCGTGCAGAGCTCGGGCATGGTGCCGGGATGTGCCGTCGTCGATCCGCCTCAAGATGTACGCTTGCTCGACGCTGTCGTCGCTCCCCCGTCGTTGATGCGATACGCGCGAGCCTACTGTAGTGCAGCCACGCGCTTGCCCGAAGCGAAGTGGGACCCTCTATGGCTGCACACCGTGGCGCGCCTCTTCGCGAGCGTAACGTGGAGCGATCGCGTTGAGGCTGGCACGCCTGTGGCGCGTGCTCGACGCCGTGCAGCGTACCTCCTCATCCTTCGAGGCTATGCTCTCGAAATCGACGTGTTGCTGCAGAGGTCGCCGCCTGTCTCCGCAGCCGAACTTGATGACGTCGTCATACATTGGGGGACCGACAAGAGCCGCCGCATCGCTGGGGCCAGCGCACTGTTGCCCTTCGATGTCAGCGGGCTCGCGGCTGACCTCTTGGTGGCCGAGGTCGTCAGTGCTGCCATCGACAACGCTTTCGTGGCGCGATTCGGCCCAGATTGGGCTCGTCGTCCCGAGGCTGCCAACGATGTCGAGCAGGAACTCGAGCTGTTTGCCTCCGCATGGCAACGAGGCGGGGCGGTCGCCACTCTGCGTGCCCTCGGCCTCTTGGACCTCGATGCTGGCCCGCTGCTACGACGCTGGGAACGCCTCTAGCTGAGGCTTTCGAACAGCATTGTGCGGGCTAGGGTGAGCCAAGACCCTCGGCTGCCATGTGCGACGTGGAGCCGCCCTGTGCACCAGGTAGGGCGTGACCGCTTGCCAGCACACGACGCTCACGGACTCCAGCCACTTCGCCCCCGCACTGTCCCGGCGGGCCACCTTCGGCATAGATGCGCTCCGGTGCCGCACATGTGAAGGAAGCATGCGCATGACAGCCGTGATGCAGCAGGCGTCCGTCATTCCGAAGAATCTCCGCCACCTCGGATAGCCCAACACAACACCCGAGGTCCCGCGCTCACGCGACCCACCCGCGCTCACTTTCGGTCTCTGACGTTCCGCCAACACGAACGCGCCCCAAGGACGCCAAGGCACTGCTGCACCCTGGAGCACTGTCAGCAGTGCCTCGAGCCACCGCGGATTTCAGGACGGCAAAATAGAATGTCACCGGGTAGCGCGCCCCGAGAAAGAGACTCCCCCGTCAGAGCGCGTAAGACAAACGAAGCCACTTTTGGCCCCGAGGGGCAAGTATCGCTCGG
>JBMTAX010000625.1:0-2538 GCA_049429145.1 Myxococcota bacterium | reverse complement strand
GGTCGCGCGGCGCGAGGTGCCTGCGCTGCTGCGCGCGCTCAGCGTTTTGCTGGGTGAATACGAGCAGATGCGCGGCATGCGCCGGAGCCCGCGAACCGCGGTGTCGCTCCTCGAGGAGCACCTGCCACTTCTCTACGTCCTCGCCCACCTGCGCGACCGACCTGTGCTGAAAGATCACAGCCTCGCCATGGAAATCGCAGCCTCCACCCCGGGCGCCCGCTCGACGCTCCTGCTGGTGCTCGAGCGGCTTGCCGAAAACGAAGACCTGACGGTCGCTCATCCCCTCGAAGAGATTTTGCGCGACCACGATGAGGTCTTCGAGCCGCCGCTCACTGCAGATGCCGTGGCAGTGCTCTACGGCATTGGCAAAGCCCTGCTGCGCACAGGCGCCTTCGTGCCCCTCTGAGGACCTTCCGCCCGTTGTCGCAGGTCCTGCACCTCGCGGCTGAGGTCGCATCACCGGGGGCCCGATCCCGCCGAAAGAGACCCTTGACACCGACGCGACGAAGCCGCACATTGCTCACGTCTGCGGGAATAGCTCAGCTGGTAGAGCACGAGCTTCCCAAGCTCGGGGTCGCGGGTTCGAACCCCGTTTCCCGCTCCAAGACACCCCCGCCCTCGCGGGGGTTTTTTATTGCACTCGTCCGTCTACGATGAACCTTCCGCGAGGAGGCGAGCCGGTGACCACTCAGGCAGTGGGTCGCTTTCGCGGACAAGTTCTCGGGTCAGGTGTTCCGCCGCGGCGACGGCGAGCGTCATTCCATGTCCGCCGAGCCCTGCAAGCCACGACAAACCGCGGACCCTTGGGTCGCGGCCCACGACGAGGTTGCGGTCGGGAGCAAAGGTACGCAAGCCCGCCCAGTAGCGGCGCACTGTCGCTGTTGCGAGCCGCGGGGCGAGGGTGCTGAGTCGCTCGGCGAGCTGATTCAAGGCGTCGGGCGACGAGGCGGGCAGGCATGGGGCGGACTGCTCTTCGTCACAGGGCGACGCGAGCACGCCTTGGCCCTCCGGGCGAAAGTAGGCGTCTTCGAGAATGCGCCACACCACGGGGCCGTCGACGTCGGCGGCACATGGTCCGTCGAGGAGTGCCAGGTGACGACGCAAGGGAGAAAGCGGCAGGGCGGCACCCGCGGCGGCCCCGAGCTCTGCGGCCCATGCGCCGGCAGCGATGACGACGCAGTCTGCCAGCAGCAAATCGCCGCTCTCGAGACGAACGCCGACGACGCGACCGTCAGCGCAGCAGATGTTCGCGACCCCGGCACCCGTCTTCGTGACGACCCCGAGCGCAGTTCCGGCACGTCGGAGGGCGTCGGTGATGGCGTGGACGTCCATCACTCCGTCCTCGGGGGACAAAAGGCCAAAACACGCAGACCCGTCGCGCAACGCAGGCTGTCGAGCGATGAGGGCGTCCCCGTCGACGCGGGAAACCGAAACACCCGCTGCTTTGCAGACAAGTGCCAGCGATGCGACGGGCTCCTCCACCGGAGCGACATAGAGCGCGCCTCGTCGGGTCAACCAAGCATTGCCCCCGAGCAGTTCGTCGAGCAGGGTACGGCTGCGCAAGGCGAGTCGCCCGAGGCTCGGGATCGGCTCGGCGTGGCGAAAGATCGCTGCATTGCGCCCCGAGGAGTGCGAGCAGGTCAAACTCTCTCGTTCGACGACGACAACTTCGACACCGCGGCGCGCGAGTTGCCATCCCGCTGCGAGCCCCGCTATGCCTCCACCGATGATGATCGTGCGACCGGTCGTCATACGGCGAACTCCTTAGCAGACCCCGCGCGCGTCGGCGCTACCACTCGGGGGCTCTTCGTTCTCCCGTGCCGCAGAGCCCCTGTGGTCAACCGACACAACCGAGGGTACAGCTCTCGGGAGGAGAACCCCTGCGTGTCTCGCGAAGCCCAACTCGTCCAGATCGGCGCTGCAGCAGCCAAGGGTTCCCCCGCACCATTGCGCGGGCGGCTGGACGCCTACAGTTTGCGGGTGAGCCTGCTTGAGCAGTGCCAGCTGCGTTGCGGGTATTGTCTGCCCGGCGCCGTGCAGCCGTACACGACGAGCGCCGCCCGGCTGAGGCCCGCCGATTATGCCGTACTCGCGCGCGCCTTCGCGGAGGTTGGCGTCGACAAGGTCCGCTTCACGGGGGGAGAGCCCCTGCTGCGAGAAGACATCGTCGACGTGGTCATTGCGTTCAAGGCTGGGCTACCGGCCGCTCAACTCGCGCTGACCACCAACGGGCTTCGCCTTCCGCTCTACGCGGAGGCCCTCGCGCAGGCGGGGCTCTCGCGAGTGACAGTGCACCTCGACACGCTGCGAGTCGATCGCTATCCGGTCCTCATGGGTCGGGGTGACCCCGCAGACGTCCTCGCACAGGCAGAGCGGGCGGTCGCCCTCTTCGCCGAGGTCAAGCTAAACGTTGTCGTACAGCGCGGGCTCAACGATGACGAGCTGCTCGATTTTTTGGCGCTGTCACGACGAACCGGCATCGAGGTGCGTTTCATCGAATTGATGGACACTGGCAGCGCCCACGCTCACGTCGAGCAG
>JBMTAX010000624.1:0-2540 GCA_049429145.1 Myxococcota bacterium | reverse complement strand
CTCGAGCCGACGAGCGTGAAGCGACGAAGGCGACGAGCGGCAGCGGAGGCGGCCCGCGAGAGCGAGTCCCCTCGGCTCGTCGAGGTGCGCGACGAAGAGGACAGCGACGCCCCTGCGCCCGCAGGTGCGAGAAAATCAACTCCCGCCGACAACCTGCCGCGTCCCGCAGCCGAACTTTCCGAGGACGACCCCGCGCCGTCCATCGCCGGCGACGACGACGCTGCACCCCGTCCGCAACAGAAGCGGAGCGTGAAACGTGGCGAGCGGGGCAACGCTCGTGCGACGGGCGATGCGGCCAAGAAGCTCGGTCGCAAGCCGAAGCCCCATCGCAGCATGCCACCTCGTGGGGTCAGGGCCCCGCTGGTGCGAGAGCTGATGGGCGTCGGACTGCTCGCGCTCTCCTTGCTCTCGTTGCTCTCCTTGCTCAGCTACAGCGCCAATGACCCCGGCTTTGGGGTCACGAGTTCGGCAAAGGTCAACAACCTTATCGGTCCCTTCGGTGCGTATCTCGCTGACGGGCTGACCCTCCTCTTCGGTCTCGGTGCGTTCGTCGTGCCTGCCGTTCTCTTCGTCGTCGGTCTGTTCTGCTTCAAGCCCGTGTGGGGGCGTCCTCGCGGTTGGCAGATGGTGGGCGGCTCTTTGTTGTTTCTCGGCATCGCGACTTTTCTCGACGTGGTGGCAGGCAAAGGGGGAGGGCTTCCCTACCCCGCAGGTGGCCTCGTCGGCGCGGTCGTCGCCGGGGTAGCGGTGCCTTTGGTGCATCCCCTCGGTGCGGGCATCCTTTCGGTACTCGCTGCAGCGGTGGGGGCGAACTTGCTCATCGCGCGACCGCTTGGCGATACCGTGAACGACATCGGTCGTCTGCTGCGCGTCGTCACCAGCTATGTGCGCGAGGAGGTCGCCATATGGTGGGAGAAGGAACGTCTGCTGCGTGAGGAGCGTTCTCGCCTCTACGAGGAGTACGAAGAGAATCGCCGGGCACAGGCCGAGGAGCCTGCTGAAGAGGCTGAGGCGCGGGAGCAACGTCGTAGGGAGCGGGCGGAAGAGCGCGCACGCCGAAAAGTGCAGGCCGAGGCCGAACGCGCCGAACGCGCTGCAAGGGAAGCACAGGAGCAACCGGCCGTTGCACTCCCCGGCTCCCCTGCGGCCGAGGCCGGCGCCGACGATCTCTTGACCATCGTGACGAGCACCACCGTCGCAGCAGATCCATTGTGGGCCAACGGCGGCGTCACCGACCCCGGAGGTCCGCCGCTCGAGCTCATCGTCCACGAGCAAATCGTCGATGGTAAGGCCCTGGCTCTCTCGAGCCTTCGCCCCAAAACTGCGGAGGCGGAGAACACGAAGGCGGCTCAGGGCACTGGTGACGTTGTCCCTCGTGTCGTGGCCGGTGCCCACGGCAAAGAAGACGCGGCTGTCGAGGGGAACGAGGGGCTTGTCATCGTCGAGCGAGAGGAAGACGATGCGCAAGTCATCGCTGCCGACGACGAGGAACCCGAGGAAAAGGCTGAGTTCATACTTCCTCCCCTACGCCTCCTCGACTACGACGCGCCGGAGCGAGAGCCCACCGACCTCGCCAAGTTGCAGGTGCAAGCGCAGAAATTACTGAGCAAATTCAGAGACTTTGGCATTGATGGGAAAGTGCGCGAGGTCCGTCCAGGACCCGTATGTACAACCTACGAGTTCGTGCCCGCGCCCGGGATCAAGGTGTCCCGCATCGCCGCGCTCGCCGACGATATCGCCATGGCCATGGAGGCCCTGCACGTCCGCATCGTCGCACCCATCCCGGGCAAGGGCGCGGTCGGTATCGAGATCCCGAATGAGAAGCGGGAGACGGTCTATCTGAAAGAGATCGTCGCTGACCCGAAGTTCAAAGAGCGCGAGGGCAAGCTGTGGATGGCGATGGGGAAGGACATCGAGGGAAAGCCCTATTCGGCGAACCTCGCGGACATGCCCCACGTGCTCATCTCCGGCACCACGGGCTCAGGCAAGTCGGTGAGTGTCAACGCGATGATCTGCTCGCTGCTCTATCGCGTGACGCCCGACGAGGTGAAGTTTCTCATGATCGACCCGAAGATGCTCGAGTTGTCGATCTACGAGGGAATCCCCCACCTCTTGCTGCCACCCATAACGGACTCGAAGAAGGCTGCAGTCGCCTTGCGCTGGGCCGTCGATGAGATGGAGCGCCGCTACCAAGCCATGAGCGAGATGGGCGTGCGGGACATCGACGGCTTCAACGAGATGGTCGATGCCATCAAGGCAGGAAATACCAAGCGAGAGCTGCCGGTACAGCCGAATGGCAAGCCATTCGGACGCCTGCCCTTCATCGTCATTGTCGTCGACGAGTACGCCGACTTGCTCGCTGTCGCTGGCAAGGACGTCGAGGGCTACGTGATGCGCCTCGCGCAGAAGGCGCGCGCAGCGGGTCTCCACGTCATGCTTGCGACCCAGCGCCCGTCTGTCGACGTCATCACCGGTGTCATCAAGGCGAACTTCCCGGTGCGAATGGGCTTCCGTCTCGCGTCGAGCCACGACTCGAAGAC
>JBMTAX010000623.1:0-2542 GCA_049429145.1 Myxococcota bacterium | reverse complement strand
CCGATGGCGGGCAGGAGGAGAGCGAGGAACGCAGGCAATGCAAACCAGATGGCATGACCGGCGAGCCACAAGGGGACGCTGCCGAGCAACGCGAGCACTGGAACGGTACCACCCACCGCGATGATAATCCCCTTGCCGATGACGACGAGAGCGGAGTTCTTGGCCGAGGCGAGCGCACCCTTGCGCATCCCCGTATAGAGCTGTGCGGGACTGCGGTAGGGTCTCATGCGCACCTGCGAGACGGCACGCATCACCGAGCCTCGCCCCCCCTCATCGCGCATCAGCTTGCCTAGTGCGCGGTCGTCTAGGATCGCGCCTCGAATCCGGGCGTGAGTCCCTCGAAGACGATACGCCTCAGCGCGCACCAGATTGAAAGCACCAACGCCAGCACCTACGCCACCATCGGGTTTCGCAGCTCGGGGATTGATGAACCGGAACTCCCACAAAAGGACATACAAGGGGAGGACGATAGCCTCGAGCCAGGAACCGGCCTCTAGCCGAGGATGGACGGCGAGGTGATCGAGCGACTCTGCTTGCATGACCGAGACAGCATGCATCACCGCACGACGACCATGGATCACGTCGGCATCAGTGAAGAGTAACCAATCCCCGCTCGCACGACCTTGGCCGAGCTCGAGCGCGTACGCCTTCGCCACCCAACCCGGTGGGACTTTCTTGTTCTCGAGCACCAGCAGACGAGGCTCTTCCCGCGCAAGCCGCTGCAGAATCTGGAGGGTCCCGTCGTCTGAGCCGTCGTCCACGGCGACGACGTCGATTTCTCCCCCCTCCTGGGCGAGGAGTGAGCGTACGGCACGCTCGATGGCGTCGGCCTCGTTTCGAGCCGCCAGCACCGCGGTGACCCTCGGGCGCGAAGACCCCGGCGCCGACTGGTGCGGCAACCGACGCAAGGCAGCAGTGGCACTCCCCGCGCGCAGAAGCACCACGAGCCAGACGAGGCACAGCGCACTGCAGGCGACAAGCGCACCCTGTAATACCCCATCGAGCACCAAACTCTGTCCTCCGCTCCGCCCCGCGTGCCGGCACCCAACGTTGTGCCTATCTTTCCTCAACGTCCACGCCCAGCAGAAGGTTTCGACTGCGAGCGAGATCTCCACGCGCCCTCGGTCGCCTAAGCCCGAGGGCTGACAGCGAGGGAACTGGCTACGTCGTTTCCCCTGTGCTTGGCTTGACGGGTTCCTCTGCTGCATCGACAGAAGGCGTGGACGCTGCAGACGCTGAATCATCGTCGGCGGGCGGGTCGTTCGCGTCGGAAACAGGCGCAGGCGCGCCCTGAGTGGGGCCAGAGGGCGCGTCGCCCGCACTACCGTCCTCGACGTCACCAGCGGGCACCGCGAGCGCCGGCTCCAGGCCATCCCCTCGAGAGGCAGAGGCTGGAGCGCGGAGTTTCTCACCTGTCCCTTGCGCGGTCCCGACAGGCATCAATCTTTCGAGCCCATCTACGCCGAGGTCATGACGACATCGATACAGCGCTCCAGGAGCGAGCAGGACGCCATAGTTCTTTTCGTCATGAATGACGGGGACCGCGTACACCCACTTGTTGTCCTCGACGGCAGGCCAATACAAGAATTCGTGGTGCAGCAGGCAATCGAACCGCTCGGGAGCGAGCTCTTCGGCGAGCATCAGCTCCTGCTCCCGCTCTCCCACCTCGGCAGCGACCTCTTCGGCACGGACGCGCAGTTCGATGGCTTGGTCTGCCTCGAGCCGGTGTTGTGCGAAAGCCGCTTCGGCCTCTTGCCGTACCACTTGGGCTTTCCGCTTCTTCTCGCGGAGTTCGAGCCCCTTGGAGATGTTTCGCACCCACAAACGTTCGACCGTGGCCCACAGCTTCTGCTTCCGCGTGTCCTCCCGAAGGTAATCGAGATTCAGCCGGTCCCGTTGGTTCAATAGCTTCTTCTTCGCCGACTCGTCAGGCGTCTCCTCGATCTCCACGTCGAGAGCGCCAAGTCGCTGCCACACCTTCGTGGTGGTGTCCCGTTGAGCTTCGTACTGAGAGACCGCCTCGAAGGAATCATTCTCGAGCTGCGCTGCTTCATTAGCAAGCTGCACACTCTCATCTGCGAACTGGTTGGCCCGATCGAGAGTGTCCACCGCACGCCGATGGACGAGCTCGGCCCTGAATTCGAGGAGGTTCACCTGCGTCAAGAGCTCGGTGTAGCGGTCTGTGGCAACGCGGACAGATTTGCGACACCGCTCAAGGTCCCGGAGCCATTCCTTAAAGGAACGGCTTTCGAGGATTCGAGTGACCTCGCCCACCGTCTTCGGAGTCACGCATACCTCGCGCAGAAACCCGACCTAAGGCTCCTACGTGTCCAGTTTGTCACATCCGGCGGCCGCAATGAAATTTCCGGACCATCGCGACTGGCACGCTTGCGTCAGCCGGGCTGGAAGACGAAGGTGTTCGTAATGGTCACATCGCCGTCGTCGGGAGGAGGGAAGCGCACACGCTTGAGCGTATCGAGCACACAACGCGAGACTTGGCTCGAACCGAGGCCGTCGTTCACGACCAAGGCCTCGACCACTT
>JBMTAX010000622.1:0-2554 GCA_049429145.1 Myxococcota bacterium | reverse complement strand
CGGCGTGCAGACGACGACGGCTCCGGTGAGCGGCAACGCCTGGGAGAGCGTGAGCGCGATGTCGCCCGTGCCGGGCGGCATGTCGATGATGAGATAATCGAGCGGGCCCCAGAGCGTGTCGCGAAGCATCTGCGTGATCGCGCCATGCAGCATCGGCCCCCGCCACACCACTGCCTCGCCCGGCGGCACCATAAAGCCCATCGACATCACCGGCATCGGCTGCGCCGCCTCACCGCCGGGGTCATGCATCATCGGCACGATCTTGCCCTGGTCGATGCCGGGCCGGCCGGTGAGGCCCAGAAGATGCGGCACGCTCGGACCGTAGACGTCGGCATCGAGCAGGCCCACGCTACAGCCGAGCCGCGCGAGGGCAACCGCGAGGTTGCTCGCCACGGTGGATTTGCCGACGCCACCTTTGCCCGACGCAACGAGCACGACGTTCTGGATGCCTGCGAGCGCGGTCTTGTCGTACGTGCCGCGTGCGGCAGCCTTCACGTCGGAGGCAACGTGTACATCGACGACAACGTCTCTCCCCACTACACCGTAGGCCTGCTCAGTGATGGCCGCGAGTAACTTCTCTTTGTCTCGCAGGGCCAGCGTCGGCAGGGTCACGTCGATCTCGAGCTTCCCTTTCTCACCGCGCATCTCACCGAGATAGCCAAGGTCTGCCAAGGACCGACCGAAGGCAGGGTCCACAATGGCTCCGAGCGCTCTCACCAGAGCTTCGCGTTTGCCATCGTTGTCTAGGTCCAGCTTTTTTCCTAACCCGAAGACCATGGTCCCTCCAGCGAATGTAGGCGCCCCGCGTCGTCGTAGGGGGGACACAGTAGGGTGTCAAGCGGTCCCCCTCGACGCGTGCCTTCAGGGCTTGTAGGTAGATTGCATGGATTTGTCCGTGAACGGAGAACGAAAGACCTTCATTCCTCCCCCGTCCTCGGTGGAGGCACTGCTCGAGCGACTCGCCCTTCCGTCGGCACGCGTCGCCGTAGAGCTGAATGGAGCGCTGGTCCGACGAGCGGAACGAGGTCAAACCGAACTCCGTAGCGGGGACGTGATCGAAGTGGTCACACTCGTGGGAGGAGGCTGAAATGATGGCACACGCAGCAGTGGATCTCGGCGACAGCGGAACGTCATCGTTCCCCGACACCCCCTTCACCATCGGTGACGTCACACTGCGGTCCCGACTCATCGTCGGCACGGGGAAGTACCGAGACCTCGATGACACGGCGGCTTGCCTTCGCCTTAGCGGCGCCGACATGGTCACCGGCGCCATACGACGAGTTCCAGTCACGGCAGCGGGGGAGCGCTCGCTCTGGGACGTGATCCCCGACGACATGCACATCCTTCCGAACACTGCTGGCTGCTACACAGTGGACGACTGCGTTCGCACCATCCACCTGGCGCGGGAGCTGCTTGGGGAGGAGCGAGGCCGCCTCGTGAAGGTTGAGGTTATCGGCGACGAGAAGACCCTGTTCCCTGACGTGGGTGCGACGATCGCGGCGACGGAGCGACTGGTGAAGGAGGGCTTCGTGTGCCTCCCCTATGTCACCGATGATCCCGTCGCCTGTCTTCGGCTCATCGACGTGGGCGCCGCAGCCGTGATGCCACTGGCGGCCCCGATCGGGTCGGGGCTCGGCGTGCGCAATCCATTCAACCTGGCGATCATCCTCGAGCAGGTGCGCGCGCGAGCTCCCCATGTCCCGGTGATCGTCGATGCAGGAGTGGGGACGGCATCGGACGCGGCGAGAGTGATGGAGATGGGAGCCGCTGGCGTATTGATGAACACGGCGATTGCGGGAGCCACCGATCCTCGGCGCATGGCGGTTGCCATGCGGCAAGGGGTCGAGGCGGGGCGACACGCATTTTTGGCGGGGCGTATCCCCATGAAGCTGTACGCCACGGCGTCGAGCCCTCTCGACGGTCTCCTACCCTCCCTTGCTTGAACCACCGAGGAAGGCCGTGCGGCTGCGGCACTCTCACGCCCTCCCCTTCTCGCTCCTGTTGATTACCGACGAGGCGGCGGCCGCGAGTGCCGGTCGCAGCGTCGTAGAGACCGTCGAGGCAGCGCTCGGGGCTCATGCCGAAAACGTCGCGGTAATGCTGCGCTGTAAAGACCGCGCCCCCTCCGAGGTGCTCCAGCAGGCGCGGGCCCTGAAGCAAATCACCGACAGGACCGGCGCGCGCCTCATCGTGCACACCTTCCCCGAAGTGGCGGACGCCGTGGGGGCCTACGGAGTACACGTTGCAGATGGAGTCCCCCGTACTCCCAGCTACCGCGGTCGATGGGGTGCCTCGCGCCACCTTGATACGCTGCAGAGAGGGAACGACGACGCCCTCGCGTGGGTGACCCTCTCTCCCGTGTTCCCGCCGACCAGCAAGCCGGACGACACGAGGCCGCCCCTGGGTCTCCACCGTCTTCGTACTTGTTGCGCCGCAAGCTCCGTTCCGGTGATCGCACTCGGTGGGGTGACCCCGAACAACATCCTGTCGTGCGCAGTGGCGGGCGCCGATGTGCTGCTGATGCCGCCCGACCCGCTCGCGGTGCGCGCGGCCG
>JBMTAX010000621.1:0-2560 GCA_049429145.1 Myxococcota bacterium | reverse complement strand
TGCCGGTTTTGCGGCTGCACTGCTCGAGAAAACGGAACCGGTAAACCTTGCCCAGCTGTTCCGCTCGCTCATCGGGATGCCTGAGGCCGAAGTTCTTGATCGTTTTCACCCAGCTCTTGGCCTCTTGCAGCTTTGGATCGAGCCCGCCGAAACCCTCAACTACGGACGCGGGTGGCTCGCAGGGGAAAGTGAACGGCCCCTCCACCTCGTCATGACCGCGGGTCTCCTCGATGCCTACACGCCGAAGAACACCCAAGCCGCTCTCGCCGCCGCTTACGGCCTTCCCCTTATCGAGCCCGTGGCCGAGGCGTGGCCCGTGCTTGACCTGCTCGACATCCCGGCTTCCCCATCACCCGCGCAAGGGAACCGGCGCGATGCGCGGGGGCGCGCGCTCACCGCCGGAGTGTTGCAGTACCCCGACGAGGGGCATTTCGCGGTCTTCACAGACGCCTCCGCCCAAGAGGCGTATCGACGATTCTTCGAGACCCTACGGCAAGGCATTCCCGTCGCACTGGTGGGGCCATGACCGCAAACGTCGGCAGATGAGCGGCCGCTCGGCGTCCCAGGGCGAGAGGACCTCCAGAATCAAGGCTCACCGGTCACCGCCGCAACACGGCAGGCATCCAATGTTAGTGTTCTCTGCCTTGCGACCTCTCAGTACCCCCCTGGCGTGCCTCATCCTGCTGTACGGCCTGTCGGGGGCCACGAACGCGATGGCCACGCCCGTACGGTTGCCCGAGGTGCGCTGCAGCGGACTCAGCGCCCACGACACCTCCACCGTTGACGCGGCAGTGCTCGCTGCAGCACGCCAGGTCGTCGGAGTCGAGCTCCTCACAGACCGACCTGTTTTGCCTGCTCGCTGCGGCGACGATGAGGCATGCGTGACCGCCTTGCGATCGCTCTCGCCGTCGCCCTCGCCCGGGGGAATCGTGCTCATGGTGCGGTGCCAGGCACGACCCGGTTATTTTCGGGCAGGGGTCAGGGCGTTACGAGACGACGGTTCCTTCGTGGGTATCGCAGAGCGGAGGCTCACCCGGCCTCCAGAGCTCGAACTCTGGCGCCTTCTCATGCTCGAAGCGCTTGAGCCTCGGCGTGCTACCGGCACAGTGACCTTCATCGGCATTGGTCCTGCGCTGCAAGTTCTCGTCGATGGCCTGCCCCTGTCGGCCTCCGAACGGCGAAAAGGGCTCTCCTTGAGCGCAGGCCAACACGTGTACCAGCTCCTCGATGGAGCTAGGAACGCGGCGGGAGGCGTTTTCGTCGTCAACCCTGGGGAGACCCTCGTGATCGAAGACCTCGTTGAGGCGAGGGCGACGTCGCAAAGCCAGGGCTTGGACGACAACAGCGAGGCCAGCCCTGGTGCGCCCTCTTGGCCGTGGGCTGCTCTTGGCACCCTCGGGGCTGTCACCGGCTCTCTTGGTGCGGCGCTCGCCGTCGGTGAGGGGATTTTCGGTGACGATGAGCACCCACAGGCGCGTGGCCTCTCTCTCCAGATCGCTGGTATCTCGGGGGGGATTTCGCTAGTTGCTATCGCGTCAGCATCCGTACTGTGGCTACGACAACAGGCCGCGCAGCAGGAAGTGCCATGAAGCTCTACACGAAGACCGGTGACGAGGGACATACGGGATTGTTCGGTGGCCAGAGGGTGTCGAAGGCACATCCGCGGGTCGCCACCTACGGCATGGTCGACGAGGCGAACTCGTTCATCGGCCTTGCCGCTGCGGCCCTTGACGGCGACCTGCGCCAGTTGCTCGAGGGCGTGATGAGTGACCTCTTCGACCTCGGTGCCGAACTCGCGACGCCACCGGCGGAGGACGCTGCACGCAAACTGAGCGAGCGACTCGCCAGCAACGTCGACGCGCACCGCATCGCCGAGATCGAGCGCCACATCGACGATGCCGACGCCGAGGTCCCACCGCTACAAACCTTCATCCTTCCGACGGGTACTGACGCGGCGGCCCGGCTCCACGTCGCGCGCACCTTGGTGCGACGCGCGGAGCGCGCGGTCGTGGACCTGCGGGCGCGCCACGGCGAGGTTCTGCGCGACGAAGTCGTCATCTATCTGAATCGCCTCAGCGACCTGTTGTTTGCTCTCGCTCGCGTCGTCAATCACCGTGCAGGGGTGGGTGATATCCCTTGGCAGGCCCGCAAAGGTCGCGGCGCTCCTACGGGGGACGTCGAGGTGTGAAAGACGTCTCGTCGCGCTCACCTGTCTCTTTCTCATGAACGCAGGGTGCGCTCGACGGACGTCATTCGCATCCGATGCTCGGCGTCGAATTGCGGTGGGCACGCGTGCGGTTGGTGCTTGTGAAGCGCGACTCCTGTAGGTATCAGCCGGCTCCATTCATGGAGGGTTGATGGCGAGGACCGATCTCATCGAGCAAGAAGGGGCCATTACCGAGGTGCTCGCCGGCGGCATGTACCGCGTGCGTCTCGAAAACGGCCACGAGGTGCTCGCTTATCCCTCTGGCAAGATGCGCAAGTTTCACATTCGAATCGTGCTCGGCGACAAAGTGACTGTCGCCCTCTCGCCTTACGACCTCACCAAAGGGCGAATCGT
>JBMTAX010000620.1:0-2573 GCA_049429145.1 Myxococcota bacterium | reverse complement strand
CGACCCTCAGGTTCGAAGCCTGATGCTCTATCCAGCTGAGCTAAGGACGCCCGCCGCATCCTTGTATGCCTTCAGCGGGTGCACCTCGTCAACGACTCGTTTGGAGCGCACGTCACCTGGGCTCTACGCAAAGCACGCCATCACACACGAACGGGGCAGGGCAGCTGTTGCTCGGACCGCAGGCGGGGCGCGCGCAGCGGCCTGTCTCGGCGCACACGAAGGGCGCCGGGCACGGCGTATCGTCGTCGCAGGCCCGGAGCACACAGCGGCCCGCTCCGCTGCACGAAAACCCGGGGTGGCAGCCGTCGTCGCTCTCGCAAGAGCGCACGCAGGAGCCGAACACGCACTCGAGGTCCCCTGGGCAGTCGCCGCACCCGGTGCAAATGCCCCCTGGCGCGAGGGTCTGGCAGGAGAGGCCATTGCCGCAATCGCCGTCGACGCGACACTGCACCAGCGACAGGTCCCCGACCTCGTCACGCCCTCGTTCCGGCGGGTCGTTCTCCGGGTTCAAAGCGTCGTCACTCGACGTCACATCGTCACCGGCCGCTACGTCGTCACCTCCGGTAGGGCTCAACAAGGGTCCATCGTAATCGTCGTCAGTCGCCCCTTCCGTCGTAGAGGCGTCGGCCGCCGCGGGCTCCTCGTCGGTCTCAGTGATGCAGCCCGGCCACAGCGAAAGGGCGAAGCCCCACAGGCACACCAGCCGCAATACCCCCGGCACCCACACGGCAGCCTGCACAGGCGACCTCCCTGAAGCGGAGCAATGTTCCGCCGAAAAAGAAACGCCCCGATTTCTCGGGGCGCTGCGTGGGGTGAGTGACGGGGCTTGAACCCGCGACACCCGGAATCACAATCCAGTGCTCTACCAGCTGAGCTACACCCACCGTATCGCTTCCCGTCTTGTGTCGGATCGAGGGGTGGGCCGTCAAGGGGCAACCTGCGCCTTCGTGGGTCGTGGGCGAAAAAGTTCCCTCGCGCCCCGCCGATGGCCGGCCACGGGCCTGCGGACCTGACGATTGCAGGGTCCAGCGCCCCCACCCTCATCGCGCGAGGGATTCGCCGAAGTAAGTCCCTGGGATGGCGGAGATCACGCCGGCGGCGTCTTCTTCCACGTAGGCGAACTTGATGGGCACGGCGCTGTCGGCGCATACCCAGCGGGTGGGGTTGTTCCGCTGCGTGATACGACCGGGGCGCAGCACAAAGACAATCCCTCCTTCCCCGAGGTGACCCGGGGCGCCGATGGCGAAAGTCGCTCCGTCGGGGGTGGTGCCCGCGAAGTGCTCGTCGATGGGGGCGAGAGAGTGCCCGAGGCGGAGGCCCCCTTCTCCGCGGGCGCAGACGACGGCGTTGATGTCGTCGCCGGCGGCGAGGTCGGCGAGATCTTTGCCGCGCACGAAGGAGAAGCGCCCGGAACAGTTACCCGTGTATCCGTCGCCTCGCAGGGTCTCGCATTCTTGCACCGTCGAGGGGAACTTCGGTTGTCCCGTCGCTGTGTCGAGGTCGTTGTTGTCCCAGAAGGGCTCGCCGACGCCGAGGTCGACGATGCCGTCGTCGTCGAGGTCTCCGATGAGGCTGACCTCGAAGCCGAAGCCTCCTCTCACCGTGGGCTCCTCGACGGCGGGCAGCACGGTCAGGAAACCCCCGCCACTCAAGCGGATGTACACCTTGCCGTTGCCCTCTTTCGGTGCCGAGATGGCGAGGTCGGTCTGGCCATCGTTGTCGAAGTCGGGGGTGCTGGCGATAGCCCAGCCGAAACTTGCGTCTGCCCCCGCCGGAGGCGCCAGCTCGGCGTGTACGGTGAGATCGGCGCTCGACAATACCAACACACCCGCTGCCTGCCCGAGCACCGAGAGCCCCACCCCCGATACTGCGATGTCGCTGCGGCCATCACCGTCTTGATCGTCGATGCGGAAGAGGGCACGGGGCTGCAGCTGGCCCGTGGCGTTCGGGTAGAGCTGGTCTGGGGTGTAGAGAGTGGCCGCCGAGGAGAGCTCTTCAAAACGTGCCGCAGTGACGATCATGCCCTCTGCGGTGGCGTTCGCGTTCGCGTTCGTGAGCCCTGTGCCCACGACGGCAGAGAGAAAGTTACCCTCGCCACCCGCAGCGACGACGCTCGAGCCAAAACCGTCGCCGAACCAGCCACTCTTTTTGCCGCGAAAGCTCAGGCCCTCGTCGGCGAGGGGGAGCAGAAAGCGCACGACCCGTCCGTAGGCGAGGGGGTTCGGCTCGCCTGCGAGCAGGTAGCGCCGACCATCGGGAAGTCGCCGCGGATCGATGGCCAGCGACGCGCCGAGACGCCCATGGGTGCTGTCGCCGGTGATGTTGGTCACCACCTCGAAGACGTCGGCAGGGGTGGGGTTCGGGAGCGTTGTCGCTTTGGCCACGACCACCTGCAAACGCGCGTTGGGGGTCGTCGTCGTTCCGTCGGGAGCCAGCACCCCAGGGGCGCCGATGACGAGGTCCCCGAGGCAGTCGCCGTTGATGTCGCTGCCATAGGGATCTTGCAGAGGACCGCAAGGATTCGGCGCGGGTCCAGGATTGATGGGCCCCGCGTCTTCAGGGGCTAGCACACC
>JBMTAX010000619.1:0-2578 GCA_049429145.1 Myxococcota bacterium | reverse complement strand
AGTTTGACGGGGCAAATCCACTCACCGATTCACCTCAATCTCCGCACGCCAGGACCATCGACCAAAGCCGCTCCACGCAGCTTTGTGCTGTCTGCGCGCCCGCCCCCCTTAGGGTCTCACGATAAGTCTCTCCCAGCTCGAACCTGGCCGCTACAGGGAGCGGCAATGAGGGCCAACACGCGCTACAATCCTCGTGTGACGAGCACAGCCACAGCAGCCCTTCCCCCCGAAATCGTCCGGCTCTTCTGGGACACGGACGTCGCCACCGTCGACCTAGCGGCACACCGGGACTATGTCTGTGAACGCATCATGACCCGCGGTGGCTGGGCGGCGATGCGGTGGCTGAAAGCGCAATACACGAAAGAAGAGCTGCGGGAATTCCTCGCACGTCGTGGGCATCGCATCGCACCTCGGGAGCGCGCGTATTGGTCACTCGTCGCTGGCCTCCCTGAGGTGGAGCAGGCGACGGGCGGCGGACGACCGCCATGGGCAGACCAGCCATGACGCGCTTTCTTTTGCCCGAGCAGGCACACGCGCTGCGCATTCTCGCGGAGAGCCTCGCGGGCACCGAGGCGTACCTGGCCGGGGGCATCGCGGTGGCGACGCACCTCTCGCACCGGTCGTCGAGAGACCTCGACTTATTCACCACGCAAACAGACCCACACCTTCTCGAGGAACGCCTGTTGCAGCACAGCGACGTGAAAATCATGGGACGCGCGGAGGGGACCCTCTACCTTGAAGTGGCAGGGGTCCCGACGAGCCTGATCCTCTACCCCTACCCTGCCCTCGAAGCGCCGGTGCAGAGCGAAGGAATGCCGGTTCCGGTAGCGTCGGTGCGCGATCTCGTTTGCATGAAACTCTCGGCAGTGTCGCAGCGGGGAGCGATGCGCGACCTGTGGGATGTGCACGACCTCCTCACGATGTGCCGTGTACCCCTCAGCACCGCTCTCGAGTGGTTCGAACGCAAGTACCAGAAAGTCGACGTAGGCCACGTCGTGCGCAGCCTCGTCTATTTCGCCGACGCGGAGGCAGAGCCGTTCCCCGTAGGCCTCACCAAGGAGAGTTGGGCGCTCGTGAAGCGGGATCTGAGAGCTTGGGTCGAGGAGCTGTGATGGCGACCCCCCAAGAGTGATGGGGCGTCACGAGGGCGGAGCCCGCCGGCACCGAGTGTCAGCCAGCGAGCCGAACCTGCAGTGCGCAGGGGCCTTGTTCGTTGCTGCCAAGCTCGAACTCCACCGCGTCGCCTGCAGCGAGGTCGTGGAAGTCGCCATCAGCGACGGAGCCGCCATAGAAAAACAGCTTATCGCTGCCGTCGTCGGGCGTGATGAAGCCGAAGTATTTGCCGTCGGGGATGTGCTGAATGACTCCTGTGCCCCGCACGCCCGTCGATACCTCGTCACGCCCCTTGTGTCCGCCACCTTCACGTGACTGAAAGAAGAGCCCGTTGACCAGCGGATCGCTGCGCTTGGCGGGGTCGTCGATGATGCGACTCAACGGCACCGCGTAGGTCACTTCGTCGAGCAACGCCTGAGACGTGCGCGTGGAGCGACGCTCGCCCCCACCGTCGTTCCACTCGACGTCGCAGTGTAACGCCATCACGCACGTGTCGAGGTTGTTCAGCTTGCGTGCGAGTGGAACGTAGTCGCTGTCTCCGGCGACGAGCACGGTGACGTCAAAGCGCTTCAGCGACGTAAGTTCATAGGTCTCCAGGGCAAACCATAAATCGATACCCCGTTCACCGTGCGCTGACTGGGGTAGGTAATGCGTTACCACGCCCTCGCGCATGAGCACGTCGTCGAAGGCCCGCTCTCCCAGGAGTACACCGCGCTCATCGGCGTGCGCCGCCGACGCCCGACCTCGGAAATAATGGGCATCGACGATGCGGCAACGCCGGACGTCGTCGTCTTCGATCTTTGCCACATAGTGACGGATGAACTCATGGAGACCGCTGATGGAGATGCGGGCCTGGCGCGGGTGGCTGTAGCGGTAGTAGTTGCTGACCTTGGAGAAGAAGTTGCCGTCGTAAAAGATGCCAATGCGAGTCAGTTGTCTTTGAAAGTCCACGGATTGCTCAAACAAAAAAGGGAGGGAGACTCAAACGAGAACAGAAAAGTGGCTTCCCCGGAAATGTAGGTAGTGTCGCCAGCAGTCCCCCGCAAGGCCTTTGGCGAGATACACAAAGTTATCCTTCGTTCTTGCTGGTCAAGGCAACTGTCCACATCTAGATAACGCGCTATGGCTAGGCGCTTCTCCCTGTTGCAGACACTCCTTATCTTCTCCTTGATGATGGTTTTCGCGGTCCCGGCAGCGGCCCAGGTCACGTCGGACCCGAATGACCCGCTCTATACGGAGCTAGAGGTATGGGAGACGCAGGGATTGCTGGAGCGTTTGCCTGCTGTGCAGCCCTACCCGCTGCAATCGGTGCGCGCCCTCCTCGAACGGGTTGCAGGACACCCTGCCGCGAGGCCGCGCGACCGATCACGGGCCCTCTTCTTGCTTGCCCGCCTCGATGAGCCCTTTCACCTCTCGCTGGAGGGGGAAGCTCGCGTCGATACTGCCCAAGCAGAGCCCTACCTAC
>JBMTAX010000618.1:0-2578 GCA_049429145.1 Myxococcota bacterium | reverse complement strand
GAGAGCAGTACCAGCGTCGACGTCGAGGGCAAGAACCTGCACGGCCGACGCGGCGGGGAGGGTCACGAGGGCGAGCAAGCCAAGTCGCTCGTCGCGCCACGCGGCGATATCGGAGGGGGCCCGCCCGGTCGGGAACAGGCCTATGGTGGTGAACGCAGGCGCCACCGTGTCCTCATCGATGATGACGTTGGTCTCGACGGAGAGCAGCTGGAGAACATCTCCCGCGGTATCGAGCGCCAAGACATAGCGAGGCTCGTTGGGGGCCACGGTAAGTCTGCTGGTCGCGGGACCGGTGCGTGCCGACAGGGGGAAATAGAGGTTCGGAGCAGCGACGAAGCGTTGCTCAAGGACGTCGAAGATACGGAGCTGTTGAATCTCCGGGTTCGCTGCGATGAGAAACGAGCGTGGCTCCCCGTCGGTCGGTGGGGTGACGAGAGCGAGGTCGGCGATGCGATCGAGCTGGCCGGAAGGAGCGGGCGGCGTGTCATCACAGTTCGAGATATCGCACCCAGCGAGGGCGAGCAGGGCCGCCCCCAGGGACCAACCCCGTCGACGACGAGCAGAGAACGAAGACAAGGCGTTCATGGGGCGCTCCTCTCGTCGCGGGGTATGCCGATGAGGGCGCGGGGATGCATGCCCTCAGCGCCGGTGTCATCGAGCAGATCGATCACAGCGACGGTGTCGTCCTCAAAGAAGCTCACGTACGCGCGCGGAGGCTCGTGCGCAGCGTCGAGCGCGAGGCCGTAGGGACCGCGGCCTAGGCCCCGTACTACAGCGGTTTCGACGAGGGATCGGGCGTCGTAGGCGACAATGGTGTCGTTGTCGAAACAGGTGACGTAGAGCCGTTCGTGCTGGACACCGGCCACATCGACGACGGTGGCCGTGGCGAGGGTGACGGGCTGATAGCAGGTCGAGGTGACCGGCCCGAGGTTCGCAACGACGCGCCCGTCGCTCACGTCGAGGTCCAAGCGTGCGATGGCATCGGGCGCCCGCAGCGCTGCGAACAGCGCGGACTGGTCTTGTGACAAGACGAGGCTGCGTCCATCGACCGCGCCCGTGCGCCCCGTGAGTGGCAGGGTCGAGAGGCTCGCCCCGCCTCCCGAGGACGCGTCAAACCACACGAGGTCGATGGCATTGGTGGTGAGACCGGTCGATTGTCGTTGCACGAGGAGGAACATGGTTTCGGGCGCGCCCGGTTGCGCAGACCGAAGGGCGAGGCCTCTCGTTCCCATGGGCTCACCGAGGCTGCTGTAGCCAGTGAGCGAAAAGCTGAGACCTGGCGTCAACGAGAGAGTGCCGTCGAGCGACGCGCCGCCGGCCACCTCGAGATACAAAACGTCTGGGGTGGTGAGGAGACCGAGCACCAGCCTCGTCACGCCATTGGCTTCCGAGAGGGCCACCACGCGGAAGGGGTCGTTGCCCGGCACCTGCAGCGCACGCGCTCCGAGACCGCACACTTGGCCATCGCCCCCCTCGGGTGCGGGGTCGCACGCGAACGCGATACTGCCGTCGTCGCGCATGGGAAGGTCCACCACTTGGTTCTGCTCGCGGGAGGGCAAGAGCAACCGACCCCCACCGAGGAAGAGGGGGGCGTCGCCAAACGAAGGGCACTGTCCAGCGTCGACGTAAGGGCTATTCCCATCGTCGAGTCGCACCAAGGCACCGCCCGCAGTTGCGATGGCTTCGTCCACAAGAGTGAGGTCGGCGAGCAGTACGGCGCCGCGGTTGTACGCGAGATCGAAGTTGCTCGACACCACGGCGAGCGCGCCACCATCGGGGTGAAGAGCGAGCCCTGTGGGGAAATGCGGTCGCATCAGCGGCGGTGGGGCACCGACGAGCTCGCGTCCACAGCCAGCCCCGAACAGACTCGCCACCGACGAGAGCACAGCGACGTGAGAGAGATACTTCACGGGCACGTTCCTCGGAGACAGGGCGCAGCACGCCCGTGGCGGCGGAGACTACCCATCCGAGGCCTCCGGTCCACCGCTTTTCCGCGGCTGCAGAGCGTGCACTATCGCCACGTTCCCCGCCACAGGGCCGAAGCCCGCCGCCAGAGCGAAGAGGCGTGCCTCTTCCCGTAGTGCCGAGGCCGACAGCGACAAGGGTTTCGAGGTATACGGAGAGGAACGACGAAAAGATGATGACCCGATTCGGTGATTTTTCCCTACTGCGCGTCTTGGGCGAGTCGAGCGCCGCGGAATGCTATGAAGCATCCCACGACGTGGAGGGCGGGCCCTTCTTTCTGAAGCGGTATCGCAACGCGCCCCCCCGCTATGTGAGCGCGCTCGAACAACGCTGTGAAGCTCTCCTCACGGTGCAGCACGGGAATCTTGCACCGCACATCGGGCATGGAGACGTGGACGGGGTTTGGTTCACTGTCGCTCCTCTGCTTGTAGGGCTCGACCTCGAGGCATTTCTGGAATCGTGCCGCAAGCGGCGCGTCGTCTTGAGGTGGGATGCAGTTTTGTTTGTTGTCCGAGAGGTCGCCCGCGGCGTGGCCGCGTTGCACGCGGCGGCACCCTCCTCGCGGGGCCCAGCACTGCTCCACGGGGAAGTGTGTGCCCGCCACGTGCGCCTC